>JANYHQ010000440.1 GCA_025358985.1 Acidimicrobiales bacterium | reverse complement strand
CAGACCTGGCGCGGCGTCCCCCTCGTTCGCCGTGGCATGACCAGCGACGGCGCCGCCGCGTTGGCCGCCGCTCGTGGGCAGGTGCGCGCCACCGGTCAGCCGATGTTGATTGCGTCGCATCGGCTCTGGGAGGGCTACGCCGCGGTGCACGCCGGTGAGCTCGCCCTCGGCGCCGAGTCCGGTCGCGCTGCCCTCTCTTCGAATGCGCTCGGCGGCTTGTCGCGTATCGCCCTCGCAGAACTCGTCGTTGGGCTCTCCTCGGCCTATCAGCTCCTCGACCGGCCGTCTGCGCAGACCTACCTCCACCGGGCCGAGCGCGCGCAGCGGGGGAACGATCCGCTGTGCGCCGACATCTACCTCTACCTCGGTTCGCTCGAACGCTCCACGAGGACCCGGCCGAGTGCCGACGGGTACTCGATGGGTGGGCCCAGGTACACCCCAAGCGCGGGCCGGTGGCGCGCTGCGCCGAGGGCCTTCTGGCCGCCCACGCATCGTTTGCGCTCGGCGACATGAACGATGCGTCCGCTCGCGCCATCGATGTGCTGCGCTGGGCCAAAGCGGGTCACAACGTGATCGACCACGCCCGCGCCGACGTGTTGATGGGGGCCGTGGCGCTTGCTAGCCACGACACCCGGGCCGCCGAGCGTCATGCTCGCGAAGCGCTCGCTACCCATGCCGAGCACGGCAACCATCTCAACCTCTGCGACGCGATCGAGCTACTCGCGGCAATCGCCGCCGAGTGCCGCGATCACGTCGAGGCCGCATCATTGCTCGGTGCCACCGCCACCTCGCGCGCTCAAATGGGCTCGCCTCGCGGCTACTTCATTGATCTTGTTCCCGGCGTGCTCGTTACGCTCCGCCAGTCAATGGGCGACGACGCGTTCGCGTCAGCTCGTAACGCCGGCGCGGCATTGGACTTGGCCGGACTGCTGGCGTTCATCGACCGAACGCGCGGAGCCCGCAGCCGGCCGTCGTCGGGGTGGAGCAGCCTCACGCCTACCGAGCTCCAAGTCGCCGAACTCGTACGTGCCGGCCTCACCAACCGCGAGGTCGCCCAACGCCTGATCATGGCAACCGAGACCGTCAAGTCACACGTCGCCCACATCTTCGCCAAGCTGGGAATATCCAGACGGGCGCAACTCGCCGCGCTCGCCACCGAGCGGGCATAGAGGAGTTTCCATTTCCACCACCGTCCTTCCGCAGATCGACACGATCGTTGTGATCATGTTGGAGAACCGTTCGTTCGACTCCATGCTCGGCTGGCTCTACGAAGACGACACCGAACCCATCAACCTGGTCCCGGGCGACTCGCAACCACCAACCTTCGACGGTATCGCCAACGACGCCATCAACAGCCTCCACGGCATCCACGGCATGCCTTACAGTCCGATGCATGGCCACGCTGAGCTCGGGCTACAGCGGCGGCGGGTCCCGCGCCAAGACCCCGGCGAGTCGATGAGCAGTGTCCACCAGCAGATGTACGCCATGGATAACGGGATCCCCGTCGACCCACAATGGGCGTCGACCCCGAGGATGTCTGGGTTCGCGTTCAACTTCCAGCACATGCACCCTCCGGCACTCGGCGAGGTCATGGGTGCATACACCGCAGAGGAGCTTCCGGTCCTGCACCACCTGGCCAAGCAGTTCCAACGACGGGCGCGATTCTCGCGGGTGGTCATTGTCAATGGTCCCCGGCAGTCGGGCAAGACCGTGTTGTTGCGTATGCTGCATGAGTCGACGGGTGGTACGTGGAACTCGTTTGATGATGCCAATGCCCTCCGTGCGGCCCGGCGAGATGCAGGAGGATTCGTTCGCGAGAGCGAACGTCCTCTGTTCGTTGACGAGTGCAGCGCGCAGGGAACCCGTTCATTCTTGCGGTGAAGGCAGCCGTTGACCTTGATGACACACCCGGGCAGTTCTACCTGGCTGGCTCAACTCGTTTCCTTTTCGAACCACGCCTCTCGGAATCACTGACCGGGCGCGCTCTGTTTGTTGACCTCTGGCCGTTGTCGCAGGGTGAAATCGAAAGGACCGCTCGCGAAGACTTCGTGGGCCGCGCATTTTCTGGCTTCGAGTCAATTCTTTCTCTGAACTCCATAAGCGCGCAGAACGAATCGCGTTACGTAACAATGGAACGCGTATGCCGAGGCGGAATGCCTCAGGCGATTCGGCTTGCGGGTCGTGACCGACGCGAATTCCTTGGTGGTTACGCTCGCACGGTGGCGTTTCGCGACATAGCCGAGATCGGGCGCCTTCCGACGTCGTTTGATTTGCCCACGCTCATGCGGGTCCTGGCCGGTCGAACAGCCAACGAGCTCAATACCTCTGAGATCGCCCGGGTGATCGGCGCAAGTCCTGATGTCACCAAGCGAGTGATCACAATGTTGGAAACCGTGTATTTCCACTACCTCATCCCGGCGTGGTCGAGAAACCTCACGGCAAAGGCCGTCCGGCGACCAAAGCTGCACATCACCGATTCCGGGCTTGCCACTGGGCTCTGCGGAGTAGACGCCGATGGGCTGCGTCGACCCGAGACTTCGGTGAGTGGCGCGTTCCTCGAATCGTTTGTCGTCGGCGAAGTCGCAAGACAACTGACGTGGTCTGACACCGAAACATCCATGTACCACTAGCGCTATCGCGACGGCGCCGAAGTCGACATCGTGTTGGAACGACCGAATGGCGACGTGGTCGGTATCGAAGTCAAGGCATCGTTCGACTTGCATGCCGGTGACGCCAAAGGCCTCCGCTCACTCCGAGATCGACTCGGCTCCACCTTCGTCACCGGCATCGTATTGCACTGCGGAGATCGAGCCCAACGACTCGACGATCGAATAGTCGCCCTACCAATCTCAGCCCTGTGGTCAACCAACCAGGGATAACTGACTGCGAACAGACGGGTGACGCACGGAGGGCGAATCACCCAAATTTGCCCCAGCCAAAACATGACCTCTCGCGGCTCGTTGTGACCTTTGAAAAGAGGCAATTCTCCCCTCGGGAAAGATGCGATCAAGCGACCAGAGAGCAGCCTGCGCTAGCCGAGCAGGCGGCGAAGAAGGTCCGGGTCGGCTGGCCAGGCGTCGTAGAGAACATCGGTAGGAATCTGCCGTGCCGCGTACCGGAAGGCAAGCGCGACGACGACGATGTCGTCGAGGGGTCCAATGACGGGCAGGAACTCGGGGATCAAGTCGATCGGTGAGATCACCCACAACCCGGCGAATGCAATGGCCAGTTTCGCCCGTCGAGGTACTTGCGGGTCCTTACGAAGCGTTCTGATTGTGGTGATGCACGCCGGTAGAAATCCGGCGAGATCTTTCAGAATGCCGGGCGGCAGTCTTGCCGCGAGGACGATCATCAGCGCCCAGGATGCAGCAAGGCAGCCGACGCCAATCAACAGAACGCCAATCACGTCCGATCGAGTTTCGTCTCTGATTGTCGGTTGGCAGTGATGACGACCCGCAGTGGCGTCTTCGACAGAACTTGAAGTACGGGTTCGATCAGGCGCAAACCAAGTGCACTTAACACCACGGTGACGGTGGCTCCAAGCGCCAGCCCGGCGGCGACGTCACCTGGGTAGTGCGCACCGACGTAAACCCGGGCGAACGCCATCGCCAATGCTGCAACGATGGCAACGATCCCGAGGCGACGGTTGACAAGCAAGACACCTGCGGCGACCGCGCCCGCGATGGTTGCGTGATCGCTCGGAAACGAGAAGTCCTTCGTCTTGTCGACGAGGAGATGCATATTGGCGATCGTCGTATACGGCCTGGCCCGGCTAATTGCGGAGCCGATCGGCTGATTGATGGCCAAGGCCAGCAATGCGCCGGCGCCCGCCCAGACTGCCTTGGCGACGGATTGGATTGGCGTTAACGAAGTGCGACCGAACCACCAGGCGGCAAGTAGAAGCACGGCGAACACCACGATTCCGTCTTTGGCGTAGATACGCACGATGCCGTGCGCCCAACCAGTGTGGTCGGCGAGGCGGTTGATCGCCCTATAGAGATTCCGGTCAATTCGACTCATCAGGTTATGCACTTCCAAATCTACGACGTGTAGTAGTCATGGCTTCGACACATGTCGAGTCATTGCAAGATGCCATTCAAGCGGACTATCGCGCCGCGGGTGACCTTGAAGCTACACGCGATGATCTTCCCCGCTGGTCCTGAGTGGCACCGATGCGGATTCGCTTGGCGTCGTCGGATGGGAGTGCTTCACCGATCGCTGCAATGAGGATTGTCGCCACCGCCTTGCCAAGGAGCGGCCGGTTTCGTTGGAGCAGTGCAGCCCGCTGTCCAGCGGGTTCGATGACAGAAAACTCCACTGCGAGATTGCGACCAAGCGCCCCAAGAGTGCTCTCCAGCAACTCGAACATACGAAAGGCTCGAGTCACCGGGACACCACTCGATACGAGATCGGCGAACATCGCCAACGCCGACGAACTTCTCACGAGCCATTGCGCCTTCTCCGAGCCAGGGATGATCAGACCCGCACGGGAGGCGGTCCGCCGATTGGCGGGTTTCGAAAGCGCGGGGACCATTGCGATGAGCTGTTCCTGAGTGATGCGCATGGTTGCTTCGTCGACCGGCGCTTCTGGTTGTCCGTCGTCAAACCCAACGACCGTCCGAAACTCGCGCCCGCTCTCCCACGCGTCGAAGAGGTCACGCATTCCTGCCAGGGAGTAGCCGCGCTCCTGCAGCCGCATTATCGCACCGAGACGTTCCCGGTGTGGTGGTCCGTAGCGACCCACTCGACCCGTACGCAATGGCGGGGCAAGCAGACCAAATGTCTGATACTGACGAATCGTGCGCGTGGGAATCTGCGTCACGGCAGCAAGTTCGTCAATGGTGAGCAGCTCGTCCATTCCGCAAGCATATATCTTGACATCATTCATTGTTACTGTGTTTACTGCAAGTTATGCCGATTGCCGAACAGGTTGGGGCTGCACTCGAGACCGCCGTCTCGGCCATAGTCGACTCGCCGGTCACATTGTGTGGATTACCGCAAAAGTTGACCGGCGGTTTCTGGGCTCAGATTTGGGGCGTCGAACTCACCGCCGGACCGCCACCGTTCGACCAGAAGATGGTGCTTCGGATCATGCCCAACCTGGAAGCTGGGCTTCGCGAGGCAGTCGTGCAGCGCACCGTCGCCGACTCCGGCTTTTCCACGCCACAGGTGCTTGCTTCAGGCGTTGCTTCCGGGCTGGGTGAGGCGTACATCCTGATGGAGCGTATCGACGGCCGAACACCACTTGGCGGGCTCCGCCTCGGGCCCGAAGTCCTAGGACTCCCCAAGCTCCTCCGTCGCCTTCCGATTTTGCTGGCCGAAACAGCAAACGCACTCCACGCCATCGATCCCGATCTCATGAAAACTGCCCTCGATAAGGCCGGCGTCGAGTCTCGGGTGTCGATCCATCCCTTTCGTGCGCGGATCGACATGGCGGCGATCGATTGCCCGGCAGCCGGTTTCAACGGCCTCATCCAGTGGCTTGATGATCACGTACCGATTGCAGGTCCCAACGTCATCTGCCACGGCGATCTACATCCGCTCAACCTACTCATCGACGACCATCACACAACTTGGCTACTCGACTGGACCACCGCCACCATCGCACCAA
>JANYHQ010000349.1 GCA_025358985.1 Acidimicrobiales bacterium | reverse complement strand
GTAAACGCCGTCGACGGATTATGATCATGCAACGTCTTCGTAATCGCCGCCGTCAACGTCGTCTTCCCATGATCAATATGACCCATCGTCCCAATATTCACATGAGGCTTATTCCGCTCAAACTTCTGCTTAGCCATGACGAATTCCTTCGGGGTCGCCTCGGGGGAGAGGACTGCTTAATAGTGTGATGTGACTGATGGGGTAGCGGCGGGCGGGCTCGAACCGCCGACCTTTCGATTATGAGCCGAATGCTCTAACCAGCTGAGCTACGCCGCCAGGCGTTACTCGCAGACGGCTGTCCGTGAGCCGGGAAAGCGTACATGATGGCCAAGCGCCAAGGAACCGCATTAGCGGGCCACTGAAGCGAGGACCACAGGGCGGGGAGGGGCTACACGGTGCCCTTGAGAGCCCTCTGTCGGAATCGAACCGACGACCTTTTCCTTACCATGGAAATGCTCTACCGACTGAGCTAAGAGGGCGGTGCAGGTCGTAGATGGTAGCAGGGCGGACACCGCGTCTCGCCGGTAGTGCGAGGTAGGTTTGGCACCTGTGACCGTGCGAACCCGAACCGTGAGGCTCGACGATGCCGAGGGCATCCGATCCATCTACAACGTCGAGGTGGTGGATTCCACGGTGACCATGGATATGGTGGCGAGGCCCCTCCACGAACAGCAACAGTGGATTGAGCACCACCAAGGAGCCCACGGTGCCATCGTGGCCGTGGAAGATGATCCGGCCACCCGTACCGAGCGAATCCTGGGGTTCGCCTCCATTTCGCCGTACCGGTCACGTCCCGGATACTCAACGACAGTGGAGAACTCCGTATACGTGCACCGGGCGCACCAGAACCGTGGAATCGGCCGGGTACTGCTGGACGAGGTATTGGCCTTGGCGGCGGACTCCGGATTTCACTCGTGTATGGCTCGAATCCTGGCTGGCCACGAGGCCTCCATCAGGCTGCATGCCTCGAGGGGCTTCGATTTAGTGGGGGTGGAGCGAGAGGTGGCCCGCAAGTTCAACCGCTGGATCGACATCACCGTGATGCAGCGCATCTTCTAAGAATGGCGCATCTTCTCAGAAGGAGCATCTTCTCAGAAGGAGCATCTTCTGAGCTAGCGGGCGCGCCCCACCTGACCCACCACCACCAATGATCCCGCCGACCCGTCAGCGTTAGGCGTGATGAATACTCCAAACGCAATGTGCGTGATGCGAGGCTCGGTAAGGATGGCCAGGTGACGAGGCGAGTCCACGAAGAAACGCTCGGTGGCAATGTCCCCTGCAGGCATGGGGCTCCACGGTCGGATTACTTCACCGAAGCTGACATAGCCCAACTCCGCCGCCCGCAGCGAGCACACTGTGGGTGGACAGTGAGTGGTGCCCCGGCCGGCATTGGCCGGGTCGGCGGCACTCTGAGCCCACCAGCGAGCAAGACGGGTGAGCCGCCAGTCCACACTCACCGCTTTTAGCCCGCGCGCCGCACGCTCGGTGTTGACGATCTCCACCAGCCGATTCTCCATGGCCGCTCGGCTGGGGTAACTCCCCGACAATGGCGGTGAGGCCGGGTCAGCGTTGATGCCATCGATGTTGGGCACCACCCCGGCCCAACTGGGTGGAACCGGCGCATCCGCGGCCACCACGACCGGAATCGGCGACGACCATACCCAACGTCGCCCTGCCCCCGTGGTGGCACACGTGACGGGACGTGCGCCGGCATCGACATTCCTGGTTGGCCCGGCGCACGGATCCCCCACCACGGCCGACCGGGAAGCGGCCACTGCGCCGGGGGCAACGAGGAAACAGGCGGCGATTGCGGTGATAGCGGTGGTGGCGGAGACGATGATGCGCGACGTGATCACGGGAGCGCTCATCGGCACACTGCGCAGCGCGATTGACCAAAATCGCGATTGACCAAATGTGGCGCGGAACCAAAACGCCCGACCGGTGAAGGTCGGGCGTTCGTTCCTCGGTGGACCGGGAAGGATTTGAACCTTCGAAGCTCTCGCAGCAGATTTACAGTCTGCCCCCGTTGGCCGCTTGGGTACCGATCCGAGTGAAGAGGGGAGATTAGCCTCCCGGCATGCCCAGTTTCGACGTTGTTTCGGAGATCGACGAGCAAGAGGTGAAGAACGCGGTGGATCAGGCCGTCCGGGAGGTCACCACCCGCTTCGACTTCAAGAACACCGATTCCTCCATCGAGTTGGTGGACACCAAGATCACCCTGGCCTCAGCCACCGAAGACCGCCTCAAGGCGCTCCTCCAGGTGCTTGAAGAGAAACTTGTTCGGCGCGAGGTGTCATTGAAGACGTTGGATCACGGAAAGGTGGAGGAGGCATCACGTGGCAGCGCCCGTCAGGTGATCACCCTCAAGGCGGGTATCAGTTCCGACAAGGCCAAGGAAATTAACCGCTTCCTCAAAGAAGAAGGACCCAAGGGGGCGCAGGGGTCCACCCAGGGCGATTGCGTGCGGGTCACCGCCAAGAAGCGTGATGATCTGCAGGCCGCCATCGCCACCCTGAAGGCTCACGACTTCGAGCTACCGCTGCAGTTCAAGAACTTCCGCGACTAGCCGTGGTGGCACCCGGCTCGGCGGTCAGTCGAAGTAGCCGGAGTGCACGTAGACGCTGGGGATTCCCTCTTCTTCGAACATGGCCAGATTTCGACGGTCGTCCTCCACCGCCATGGTCAGCTCAAATCCGTATGCGCGCATCTCTTCTACGGACCACTGCTTGTACTCCCGGGCTATTGAATAGTCACCGTGATCTCTCATGATGAGTAAGTCCCAGCGCAAGTTGTTGCGCTCCAACCAGTCGAGGGTCTGGGGTGCCACGCGGGCCGGCCGAGCCGTGCACAACACCACTCGTTGACCCTCGTCTACCTCTTCGAGCAGCGAGGCCCCTTCGCCAATCACGGCGTCTCCCCCACACAGATCGAAGAACAGGTTCCAACTGCGCCGGGCTCCGTGAATGAGGTATTGACGATGCGACGCATCCGACAACACCCCGTCGAGATCGAACACAACCGCCTTGGAAGGCTCCACCGGACCCTCGCGCCACCACCAGTTGTACGGCACCCGGAACGCGGGACGCCGCCGGGGATGTTCAGCCACGAGATGGATCGTCAGTGGAGGTACGCATCCGTTCATCGATGAGATACCCGAGGGTCACCTGGTTGGGATCATCGAACGGGGTAAGCCGGGCATAAATACGCTCGTGGGTATCGGCCGCCATCCTGATACCAAGTGCACAGAGGGCGTCGTAGACCTCGGCCACTTCTTCCGGATCCTCCGGATCGGTCCACGCCAGCAGCGTTTCTGCCAGGGTCCGGCCCCCCAGTTCCAGTTGCCCATCGGTGTCGAGCACCACTACAGGCGAGTCCGCCACTCGGCGCGGCTTCTCCCCTACCCAGTACCCCACCAGTGCCCCGTCCATGGCCTCGGCCACGAACCGGATTTGGTCCACGGTGCGCTCCAGAGCCAATGCCGCAGCCGGCTCCACTCCGTCTTCCACCCTGAATCCGGCCGTGGCCTCATCGGTACTCAATCCATCGAGCAGTACCATTTCGTAGGCGTCCAGTAGATCGGTGTCACCGCTCAACTGGGCTCGCCACAGCACCGCAAGGTCGGCGGGGACCTCCTCACCATCGAGGCTGTGAGTGGAGACGTCACGGAGGACGGCGCGCAACTCTTCGTCCAAGTCGTGGGCGGGATGAACGTCGTCGGGCACCCCCCCAGTCTCGCCGCAGTTGGGACCAGCCGCGGTCGTCTGGCCGGGCGAGCACCCACCGTGACTTCGGTGGACATTGCAAATGACCTGTGGCAAGTTGACGTGGACGGTTGGCACTGGGGGTTTCAACCGCTCGTCAGGAAGGGGTGCTTGCGTGACCTGCCGGAACTGCGGATCGGCCACCATGGCGGGGATGCGCTTCTGTGGCACGTGCGGCCACGCGGTCACGGGGGCGGACGCAGGCCAACGGCGCCACGTCACGGTCATGTTCTGCGACCTTGTCGGCTCCACTCCCCTCGCCGAACGCCTCGATCCGGAAGATCTCCGCGATGTCATCGTCGCCTACCAAGTTGTATGCGCCGACGCCACCGAGCGCTTCGGCGGTTTCACCGCCAAGTACATGGGCGACGGTCTTCTGGTCTACTTCGGCTATCCCACTGCCCACGAGGACGACCCGCATCGTTCGATCCACGCCGCATTGGGGATCGTAGAGGGCGTTGCAAAACTCAACCGTGACCGGCTCGAACGAAGCTTCGGTGTGTCCTTGCAGGTCCGCATCGGCATTCACAGCGGGCTTGTGGTGGCCGGTGAGATGGGCGGCGGCAAGACCCGCGAGGAGTACGCCATCGTCGGTGAGGTGCCCAACGTGGCCGCCCGATTGGAGGCCGCAGCACAGCCCGGGACGATCTTGATCAGCGCAGAGACCCAACGTCTCGTGGCCGGCTACTTCGAAACCGAGCCGCTTGGAATGCTCACCCTCAAGGGCGTCTCCAGTCCCACAATGGCATCGCAGGTCATCCGTGCCACAGGCATCGTGAACAGGTTGGAAATCTCCGAACGAGGTCGGCTGGCGCCGTTCGTCGGACGCCAACCGGAGTTGTCGCAGCTCCTCGATCGCTGGAATGGTGTCGTTCAGGGACAGGGAGCAATCGCGCACATCTGGGGACAGGCGGGGATCGGGAAGAGCCGAATCACCCGCGCCGTGCGAGAGCATCTCCGCGGCCAGGGCACTTCCCAGGTGTGGCAATGCTCCCCCCATCACCAGAACACCGCGCTGCATCCGGTGATCCGATACATCGAGCATGCAGTCGGATTGGATCGCTCCGCATCGTCGGACTCCCAGAGTGGAGCGCTGCGCGAAGCGCTGGTTCGGGTCGGCATCAACGACGACGCGGTCCTGCCTCTTCTTGCCAACCTCCTCTCGGTCGATGTCGAGGTCGATGGCGGGTTGCGCCACGATGAGCGCTCCTCACTCGATATCCGCGCCACCACACTCGAAGTGCTGGAGGCGGTGCTCGTCCGCAGAGCCGACCAGTATCCGCTCTTACTGATCGTCGAAGACCTCCACTGGGCCGACCCGACCACGCTGGACCTGCTTGGCCGCATCGTGGCGGACATTGCGTCCTCGCGCGTGTTTGCGATTTTCACGTTCCGGCCGGACTTCGAACCTCCTTGGGACACCATGGCCGACATCGTGAGCCTCCCCATCGCTCCCATGACCTCGGACCAGTTGTCACAGCTCGTCACGGCAGCCAGCAGGGGCGTCGCCATCTCCGACGAGGTGCGCGCTCGAGTCATCGCCAACGCCGACGGAGTCCCCCTCTTCGCCGAGGAGATGGCGCGAATGCTCGTCGTCGGGTGGGCCGAAGAATCAGGCAGGACCGAAGTAAACCGCGGCCACGACGGCGCCGCCGCGATGGCCGGGCTCATTGCCGTTCCTCCCACACTTCAGGGGCTGCTCACAGCTCGCCTCGACCAATTGCAGGGCGCGCGCGAAATCGCCCAGGTGGCGTCGGTGTTGGGCCGTGAATTCGCACTCGATGTACTGCAAGCGGTCAGCCCGGTGAGCCCAGTCGAGCTTCGCCTCGCTGTCGACCAACTGCTGAGGGACAACATCATCCGCTCCGTACGCGGCAGCGGCCCGAGATACGAATTCCGACATGCGCTCCTCCATGACGCTGCGTACGAGTCGCTCCTCAAGCGCAGCCGACAGTCCCACCACGACAACGCCGCGCAGGCCATCGTGGACCGGTTCCCCTCACTGGCCGAACGTGAGCCGGAAACCGTGGCGGCCCACTACACACGCGCCGGTCGACACGATGCCGCCATACAATTCTGGCGAGCGGCGGGGATGCGAGCGCTTGCCAGCGCGTCCTTTGCCGAGGCGGCGGACCACTTCGGCAACGCCGTCGAAGCCGTGGACCTCAGCAAGTCCGCGGCCGACCGCGTCGAGTTGCTCATCGAGCTCCTCAGCCATCTGGCTACGTCACGCCAGGCCGCTTTCGGGTACGCATCGACCGGTATCGAGGAACCATATGAGCGAGCGCGCGCGATGTGCATGGCCACGGGCAACGCTTCGGCCCTCGTCCCGATCATCCGTGGGCTGTGGATCCATCACCATGTGGGGGCGGACTACTCGTCGGCGCTCAAACTCGGACACGAGATGCTCGGCCTCGGCCTATCTAGCAAGGACGACGAACAACTCGTCGAAGGACACCTCTACATCGGCATGGTGCACATGTACCTCGCTCGGTTCGAGCAGGCACGGGCCAGTTTCGAGCAGGCCATCTCGCTGTACCGTCGCCCCGCCCACCCGTCGCTCATCTACGGAGCGCAGGGCGACTCGGGGGTGATGGCGCATGCGTACCTGGCGCCCGTCCTGTGGAATCTCGGCGAAGCAGAAGCGGCGCAGATGCACAGCGATGAGAGCCTAGCCCTCGCCGACGCCATCGGCGAGCCGATGACATTCGCTCAGGCGTGGGGGATGCGGACGCTGTTCCATGCCGGGCGCAAGGAGCCGAAGCTCATGGCGATATGGGCCGCCAAGACCCGCGAATACACCGCCGATCGCAACATCGCGTACTGGCTCCATCTCTCCTCGATTCTCGAGAGATGGCTCGACAGCCGCAACGACCTCGCCGTCGGCATCGTCAAATTCCGTGAGAGCTACGAGGCGTACCTGGCGACAGGAGCGCGCCTCGGCCTCCCCGATTTCGCCCACCTCCTTGCTGGCTTACATCTCGCCGCCGATGTGCCTGCCATCGGGCTCGAGGTGCTCCACGCAGCAGAAGCCCACATCAGTAACACCGGGGAGGCCATTGCTCATCCGGACATCCTGCGTTCCAAGGGTCACCTCCTCCTTGCGCTTCGTCCGGGTGATCCAGATGCTGCCCAGATCGTGTTCGAACGGGCGATTGCTGTCGCTCTCGGCAGCAACGCACTGATCCCGGCGCTGCGTGCGTCGGTCGATCTCGCCCGCCTACACCTCCGTGGCGCAAACACTGCTGGCGCCCACGAAGTGCTCAGTACGATCATTTCGCGTTTTGCGGCAGGCCTTGACATACCCGAGCTTCGCCAGGCACGAACGATGCTCGCGGAACTCGGTGCAGCGATCAACGTCAGTGTCGAAAGCTTCGACGGCGTCACCTGAGTAGCCGTCTGCCGCGACTGTCTCAGCGCTGAGACAGTTCGCGCACGTGGTCCACCAGCGCGATGAGCGGCTCGGGATCCTGCGCGAATTGCTGCG
>JANYHQ010000323.1 GCA_025358985.1 Acidimicrobiales bacterium | reverse complement strand
GAAGGGTCTCCATCACCGCCCTTCGATCGCCATTGGCCAGAGGTTGCGCCAGCGACGAGTCAAGCCGTGCGATGTCCCAGATCGATCCAAGCGGCTGGGGAGTGATCAGATCGTCGCACGCCCCCAAGAGCGTGTTGGCTCGGCTGCGAGAGTTGTTCAGAAATTGGCTGACGAGGGTGCTCTTACCAATCCCGGCCTCACCCCGAACCAGAACCACACGGCCGCCGGAAGATTCCGTCTCGTCGACAAGCCCAGCAAGTTCCGCCAACTCGGCATCGCGCTCAAGGATCATGTGGGTCGAACCTCCCGTTGCAGCATAAGCGCCCAGTTGCAAGGAGAACAGCGGGCAAATTTGCGTAGCCAAACAGAAGATCTAGGTGCCCGACCCTCATGACCTGACTCGACGACGACGTTACGTTCGACATCGCCATCACAAGCACCGAGGAGGCAACGACCGAAGCACACGCTCTCGTCGCCCGATCTACCCCGTCAGCGAACACTCCTGAGATATCCGCAACCCCACACACAACCAGCACAGACAACCAGACAAAGACACACAGAAACCCGTCAACGAAAGGACCAGCTATGAAGAAGACCATTACCGTCATTGCCATGACCGCAGCGTTGGCGCTGTCAACCACTTCGGGCGCAAGGGCCGGTGGCCGAAATGGCAACAATCATTCGGCACGTCACAACAAAGGCACAATTGCCAAGAGAAAACTATCGGCATTGAAGCGGGCCACTGCGCCAAATCGCGAGCTGTCGAATGCGCTGCATGACGGCTATTCGGCTTTTGCGATCCCACCCGACGTCGGCGGTACCCCGACCGCTGGTCTCGGTCTCCTGGGAGACCCCACCTGCTTCGACAATGCAGCCGGTGGAATGGGAGTTCACTATGTCAAAGGGATCGATGCTGACGTGACTGCGAACGTTCCTGAGGCCATGGTCTACGAGATCACTGCAGGCGGCCGCCTCAAGCTCGTTGGGGTGGAGTACATCGTTCCCGACGAGCTCGTGGACCCCGCCAACCCACCGATGCTGTTCGGCCAGAAATTTCACCACCACGAATACCTGCCCGTCTACATCCTCCATGTCTGGGCATGGAAGCACAACCCGAGCGGGCTCTTCGGGGACTACAACCCAAATGTAAGGGCGTGTCCTGTGTGAACGCCCTAGCTCACCGACTTGCGGGGAACCGCTTGGGTGGCCACGGTCGCAAGCACCAAACCCCAGCTCACCCCATCATTTCCAGGGGAGCGTCCAACGCCTCGCCCCAGCGTTTAGCTACCGTTGATCGGGTGGACACTTTCACAGGCCAAGCTGGAGCGGTGGCAAGCGACGAGCATTTCATCGACCGGGAGCTGTCATGGCTTTCCTTCAACCAGCGGGTGTTGACCCTTGCCGCTGATCGGTCTGTGCCACTGCTGGAACGGGTCAAGTTCTGTGCCATTTTCGGCACCAACCTGGACGAGTTCTATGAGGTACGGGTCGCCGGTCTGCAGGATCAACTCGATGCGTTCATCGCATCAGGCTCGGCCGAACAGCGGGTGCCACTGGCGGCGCTCAATGACATCGCCTCGGAAGTGGCCCGCCTCACCGAGCAGCAATGTGCAGTACTGCAAGACATCGTGGAGGATCTCGCCCTTCACGACATCGCCATCGTGCCCATGAGTAGCTTGGAAGGCGATGAGTTGAGTTCGGCTCGGGCCACCTACGCCAAGTTGATCTATCCGGTACTCACACCGCTGGCAGTGGACATCGGACATCCATTTCCTTACATCTCCAACTTGTCTCTGAATCTGGCCGTCACCATCCGGGATCCGCTCACGGATCGCCAATTGCTGGCTCGGGTCAAGGTTCCACCATCGCTGGATCGCTTCGTCCGAGTGGGATCACCGGACAGATTCGTGCGTATCGAAGTCCTCATCGCCACCGAAATCAATAACCTGTTCCCTGGGCTGATCATCGAGTCCACCCATGTGTTCCGGGTTACCCGCGATGCCGACATCGACCTCGACGGTAGTGATGCCGAGGATCTGCTGGTGGAGGTGGAGTCGCGGTTGCGGCGGCGGCGATTCGGCACTGCAGTGCGATTGGAAATCGATGTCGATGCTCCCGCTTCGCTGGTGGAACTGCTACTCGATGAGCTGGACCTTGGGCCACAGGACGTATCACGCGCCGAGGGGTGGCTTGGTCTGGGAACGCTCTGGGCACTCTCCAAGGTGGACCGCCCCGACCTGCGCTACGAGCCCTGGACTCCGGTGACACCAGAGCGTCTCACCAACATTGGGGAAGGCGGAATGTTCGCCGCCATCAGGGCCGGAGACCTACTGGTCCATCATCCCTACGAGAGCTTTTCTTCGTCGGTGGAACGCTTCATCGAAGAGGCGGCTTTGGATCCGCAGGTACTCGCCATCAAGTTGACGCTTTACCGCACATCGGGTGATGGACAAATCGTGGATTCGCTCATCCGTGCTGTATCGGGCGGCAAACAGGTAGCTGTGCTCATCGAGGTCACCGCTCGCTTCGACGAGTTGGCCAACATTGCCTGGGCTCGCAAACTCGAAGAGGCCGGCGTACATGTGGTGTACGGGGTGGTGGGGTTCAAAACCCATACCAAGGTCACGCTGGTGGTGCGCGGTGAGGCGGACGGCCTGCGCCGCTACTGCCATGTGGCCACGGGCAACTACAACGCCACCACCGCCCGCATCTACGAAGACATCAGCATCTTTTCGTGCGACCCGGCGCTGGGTGATGACCTAGCCAAGCTGTTCAACAATCTCACCGGGTATGGCACGCCATCGCTGTATCAACGCTTGCTGGTGGCACCATCACGGTTGCGCCCCCGGATGCTCGAGCTCATTGCCCAAGAAGGTCCCACCGACAATCGCGGCCCAGGCCGGATTGTGATGAAGATGAACTCTCTGGTCGATCCGGAGATGATAAGCGCGCTGTACGACGTGTCGCAGCAAGGCGTTTCGGTGGATCTCATCATCCGGGGTATCTGCTGCCTGCGGCCGGGAGTGCCGGGTTTGTCGGACAACATCCGAGTGCGATCCATCGTTGGACGCTATTTGGAGCA
>JANYHQ010000253.1 GCA_025358985.1 Acidimicrobiales bacterium | reverse complement strand
CCAAGTCCCGGGCCAACTTCACTGCTTCGGCGGCCAACGATCCCTGCTCGATACCGGCTACGGCGATTTTACTGGCCGAACCGGTGAGCGTGAACTTCGTCAGCGCGCATGGTTTAGCCAACGATCGGTAGTTGTCGTAGGTGTAGGCCGCCAGTAGAGCTCCTTCCGTAATGGCTCGGGCGGCGGCCACGCCGTCCTTGGCAGGCATCACGGACACCAGATCCGTGCACACCGCAACGTCGTTCCATGCAGATCGTACGAGCGTCGCCGCAGCACTGCGCAGCGTGTCCACCGTGATGGCACCCACCTCGCCCAGTCCCAGCAGCACCCTGGTGGGCATTCCAGGCACCACCAAGACCTGACCGGGCTGGCCCGAGAATCCGCAGCGCAACACCATGTCACGATCCATGTCGTTGGGTATCGGAATACCCTTACGGGACAGGGTCACGGGGACGCCGATGGTGGCACCCTTCGGGGTGTTGCCGGCGTTGACGACGAGGGCCACGATGGGGTCCTTTCGGGGACTACTGGAATGGGTGCTGGGATGTGCGGAGCTGGTGATGGAGGGCAAAGCTTTCGTATCCTTCCAGGGTCCGTCGTCTCAGGCGGACCGGACGCCGCGCGACGGAAGGGCTTCGCCCTCCTGCCACCGCGCCAATGTCCACATCAAGTCGGACAGCCGGTTGAGATAGGCGATCACCAGTGACCCTTCAGCGGCCGCTTTGAGCGAGGTCCGTTCGGCCCGCCGAACCACCGTCCGGGCCACGTCGAGCAGTGCCGACATCCGGTTCTGACCGGGTACTACGAACTCGGTGATGGGTGGAAAGCGAAGGGTGATGGTGTCGATGAGCATCTCCAATGCGTCAACCATGTCCTGCGTCACCAGGCTTTTGCCTGCTATCAACTTGGACCGATTCTCAGTCTCGGTAGCCAGATCAGCCATCAATACCCAGAGGTCGCGCTCGAGCGAGATCAACATGGAGTCCAGCTCGCCTCCTCGTTCCGCCTCGGACCTCGCCAGGCCAATGGCGGCTTGCGCCTCATCCACGTCACCATAGGCACTCGGCGCCGGATCATCCTTGCGTACCCGACCGCCGTAGTAGAGGCCCGTGGTGCCATCGTCGCCAGCCTTGGTGTAGATCTTCATGGCTGCGAGGGTACAGGGGGCACGGATTGTCCTAGCCCGAGCCTCCTCCGCCATCGGTCCGCCGCAGCCATGGCAATGACGGTGAAACCATCGGTGATCTCACCCCCGTCGATGAGCTCCATCACATCGTCCACCCGCATACGTAACACCCGGAGTTGCTCGGTACCCTCCGGCGCCGCCTCCCCCAGACTCAACCCGGTGGCCACGAACACCAGTCCCTCTTCGTCAGTCACCGAGTTGGACAAATTGGTACGGCTCACCAGTTCGTAAGTGGAAGCCGTAAGGCCCGTTTCCTCCAACAATTCACGCCGGGCCCCTTCCGCCAAGTCCTCCCCCCGGGGTACTCCCCCTTCTGGCACCTCCCATGAATAGCAACCAACGGTGGGCCGATACTGGCCCACCAGCCACGTACAGCCCTGTTCGTCAATGGGCACCACGGCCACCGCTCGGTTGGCGTAGTGGACCACCCCGTAGATGCCGGGCCGACCGTCGGGACGAGTCACTGCACTCTCGGTCACGGCGATCCAAGCGTTTTCGTACTTGGTAACGCAATCGTGGAAGCGCCATGGATCGGCCTCGTCTGGTGGCAGATCTCGGACCGGTTCGGGGAACTCCATCGATGCACGGTACTGTTGGACCACTCATCTTCGGGTGAGCAGCGGGCCGACGGCATGAGAACCTCTTCGGAGGGAGCCGGGCGGGGGCCAGACGGCCACCCTCTGACGTGTGATTCACCCCTGGGATTCAAACCAGGGATTCAACCAAACGCGTCCGACCACCGAGGTATCAATCATGGCCGCTTCGAGCTATCTGTCCGCTGTCAACGAACGTGTCGTCATTTATGACGGCGCTACCGGGACCAATCTCCAGACCATCGGTCTCACCGCCGACGATTTTGGGGGGCCGTCGCTGGAAGGATGTACGGACATCTTGGTGGTCACCCGCCCGGACGTTATTGCCAACCTCCATGACTCGTTCCTTCGGGTGGGGGTCGACGTCATCGAAACCGATACGTTCGGCGCCTTCGCCATCCCCCTCGGCGAATACGACATTGCCCACCGCACCCGGGAGCTGAACCTGGCCGGCGCCCGAGTGGCCCGGGAAGTGGCTTCGGGGTATCCGGGCACCTGGGTGGCCGGATCGATCGGTCCCGGTACCAAATTCGCGTCGCTGGGCCAAGTCCGGTTCGCCACCTTGCGCGATGCCTATGAAGAGCAGGCGTCAGCACTGTTGGAGGGTGGGGTTGACCTATTCCTCATCGAGACACAGTTCGACTTGTTGGGGCTCAAGGCCGCCGTGGTTGGTTGTCGGCGGGCCATGAAGTCTGTTGGTCGACAGGTACCCATTCAGGCCCAGGTCACCATCGAACTCACCGGTCGCATGCTGCCCGGCACGGAAATCAATGCTGCGCTCACTGCCATCGAGGCCATGCGCGTGGATGTGATTGGACTCAACTGTGCTACCGGGCCGGTGGAGATGGGTGAGCACCTGCGCTACCTATCCCAGCATTCACATGTCCCGTTGTCGTGTCTTCCCAATGCGGGCATGCCCAGTGTGGTGGACGGTCACATGCACTACGACCTCACGCCGGCGCAACTGGCCGAACATCAACATCAGTTCGTCACCGAGTTCGGTGTCGGTGTCATCGGTGGATGCTGCGGTACCAGTCCGGAGCATCTCGCCGCCGTCGTGCAACGATGCGCCAATCTGGATGTGCCGACCCGTCATCCAGTACTCGAGCCGGGCGCCACATCGCTGTATACCCATGTGCCGTTCCAGCAGGACAAGTCGTTCCTGGTGATAGGCGAACGTACCAATGCCAATGGGTCCAAGGCCTTTCGCTTGGCCATGCTCGACGAAGACTGGGACACCTGTGTTTCCATGGCCCGAGAGCAGGTGAAGGAAGGCGCCCACGTGCTTGACGTTTGTGTGGACTACGTCGGTCGAGATGGCGCCAAGGACATGGACGAGATTGCACAGCGCTTCGCCACCCAGGCGGCGGCGCCGCTCGTGCTCGACTCCACCGAGCCCCAGGTACTCGAGGCTGGCCTGCAATGGATCGGCGGCAAAGCCATCTTGAACTCCGCCAACCTGGAGGACGGCGACGCGCCCGGTTCCCGGATGGACCGTGTCTTCAGCCTGGCTCGTGACTATGGCGCCGCCGTCATCTGTCTGCTCATCGATGAAAAGGGTCAGGCCCGCGATGTGGAGTGGAAGATGGACGTGGCCCGTCGTATCTACGCCATCGCCACTGAGCGATACGGCATCCACCCCACTGACCTCATCTTCGATGCCCTCACGTTCCCACTGTCCACCGGGGACGAGGATCTGCGCCGAGATGCCATGGCCACCATCGACGCCATCCGACGGATCAAGGCAGAGCTTCCGGGGTCGTCGTGCACGCTGGGGGTGTCCAACATCAGCTTTGGCTTGAAGCCAGCCGCCCGGCAGGTGTTGAACTCCGTGTTCTTGGCGGAGTGCGTGGCGGCGGGTATGGACTCTGCCATTGTGCACGCCTCCAAGATCTTGCCGTTGCACAAAGTGCCGGCGGAACAAAAGCAGGTATGCCTGGATCTCATCTACGACCGCCGCTCCCCGGGTTACGAC
>JANYHQ010000252.1 GCA_025358985.1 Acidimicrobiales bacterium | reverse complement strand
CCGTCCACGGTGATGTTGGAACCGGTCATGAGGGCGGAGTCGTCGGAGGCGAGGAACACCACCGAGCCCACGTAGTCGGAGGGGGTGGGTAGGCGACTCCACGGATTGCGCCCTTCGAAATCTATGGTCCCAGCATCACGCAACGAAGCCACTGCGGTGGCGAATCCCAATGCCAGTTCAGGGTCATCCGGCGTTGTCGCCGTGGGTGTGAAGCTGTTGACCCGGATGCCGTACGGCGCCAACTCCATGGCAGCCGATCGCGTGAAGTTGATGAGTCCGGACTTGGCGGTGCAGTACCCGATATTGCCTGCCTGCCCCTGCCACGCAGCGGTGGACAATACGTTGATGATTGACCCGCCAATACCGCGCTCGACCATCGATTTCGCCACCAACCCAGACACGATGAACGATCCACCGAGGATGATGTCGACCTGGCGCCGGAAGTTTTCCAAGGGCATGTCAAGCAGTCCCCTGGTGTCGAAGCGAACGGCGTTGTTCACCAAAATGTCGATGTGACCCCACCGTTCCAGCACGGCATCAACCGCTACTGCCATAACGCCAAGATCGGTGACGTCGCCCGGTGCGGCCATGGCCTCACCTCCATCAGCAGTGATGCGCGCCGCACAGTCCGATGCCACATCGGCGCGGATGTCATTGCACGCCACCTTGGCCCCAGCGGCGGCTAGGCCCGACGCCAACACACCGCCGATGTTGGGACTGGTGCCGGTTACCAGCGCCACTTTCCCCGAGAGTCGTCCCGCAAGTCGATCCGACAAAGTCACGCGGCCACTGCCCAGCGGGCGAACACTTTGTTGGAATTGAAGCAATGGGTTTCGATGAAGTTGTGTTGCACCGGCGCACCCAATCCCAGTTCCCGAGCAGCGCCAACCAACGCGAACCAGTTGAGCAACTCCTGCTGTCCTGCATCCTCGATAGCAGCAGTAGTAGTGGATTCCCAGTACGCATAGTTTCCGGACGCCAATGCGTCGTAGTGGGCCCGATCCGATGCGATGTCGGGCACCAACCGCCATGTCTTGTCGGTGAGAAACGCATGCGACCATGACGACGAGGCAATGACGGCCACGCGCCACGGACTCTGCTTCAAATGCCGGGCTACTGCGCCGCCCACGTCCATCAGCCGGCGTGGTGACGGGCTGGGTGGATCCAGCTCCACGGTTGTGCCGAACGGAGTGAAGAATCCCTTGGCCGATATCACTCGCCTGCCGTAACAGTTGATGGGCATACATACCATCGGCCATGGGAACCCCACCCGGTGGTAATCAAGAAACAGTTGGGTGTTGAGAAACGCATGGGCAATGCCCTGATGGTGCAATGGCTTGTACGCATACGCCACATCTACCCCGTCGTCGAGCAGCTTTTCCGCCAACCACCGGGCAATATCGGGGCGACCCTTGACGTGATGGGCCTGGTCCTTGGGCTCGCCCCACACATTGGGCCACCGAAATTTCTCCCACGGATGGGCATCGAGGTCGTCATAGGCCAGCAGCGCATAGGGCGGAATGATGTCTTCACGGAAGTTCTCGTACTGATCGTCGCCCCATACCAACAACACATCCGGGTTGAACTCTTCCAGCGCAGCGCGGCTGGCGGCGAACCCGGCCAGTAGAGCTTCGCGGTGAGTGGCAGCGCTGGTGCGGGCCTCGTCGGCGCCCCATTCGTTGCGCATCTCCAGGGGCCAATTGACCGGATCGGCGAGACCGGCGGGAATGGCCGGGTCCTTCATCATTGTGCGCAACAGCGATGCCATCTCGGCATCGGTGGTGGCCAGCAGCGGATAATGGGTCATGCCCATCAGTAGGAGTTCAGCCATGATGGTTTCCTTGGGGTGTCAGTGGCATGAGTAGGCGGGAGTAAGCAAAGGGATCAAGCTCGAGGCCGAACGTAGGCAAAGAAGCCAACGGCTGCCAGCTGTCCAGCGGCGGTGAGGGTTCGTCCGAACGCGGATGCGGTGTTGGTCAACGCATCCACGTCGAGGCCATCGGTGGGGCCGGTGAGCATGAGGCTACCGAGTACACGACCGTGACGATTGAGCACCGGCACCGCCACGCCGCTACGGCCAACTTCAGCCTCACCATGCTCCACCGCCAAACCGTGAGTGCGGACCTCGGTGAGACGCTTGCGGAGGCGACGTCGGTCCACCACCGTTGCCGTGGTGAGCGCCAACAACGGACGTATGTCGGGCCGACCGTCATACGCCAGCAGCACCTGACCGCCAGCACTGATGTGGGCCGGAAGTCGTTGACCCAGAAAGCCAATTTTAGACCGACTACGACGGGTCCGCGAGGCGGCGATCACCACTGTGTCTTGCCCCACCAATTCGAGCAACGACACGTCCCACCCGGTGATGCGCTGTAGGTCATCGAGTACTGGCTGCAACACCTCGCGCAGCCGTTGCGGAAAGTGCAGACTGCCCAACTCAAACATGGTGGCCCCCACCCGGTACTTGGTACCCACCCGGCTCAGTGCTCCCTCGTCAAAGAGCTGATTGGCAATACGGTGCACCGTGGTGCGGGGAAGACCGGTACGCCGAGCCAGGTCGCTCACACCGAGCACCGGATCGTCACGAAATGCCGTCAGGATGAGAAAGGCGCGGGCGATGATCGACGTCTCGGCGCCCTCGGCCCCTACTCCGCGCACCAAGACTGCAGCGCTGTTCATGCCACCTCCCGATTCGAAGCGAGGCGCAAAAACTGTTCGGCATTGGCTCCATATATCGCTGTCCCTTCAGCGGATGTGCAGTGCCCGCAGTCCACCGCGGCGTTGATGGTGTCCACAGGGTTGCCGAACGATGGGGGATAGAACGGAAAGTCCGACCCCAACATCAGATGCTCCACCCCGAAGCGTTCGATGAGGATGGGCAACTGGCTGGGGTCAAACACCAAAGTGTCGGCCCACAAGCGCCGCACCAACGCTGCGGTGCGAACCAGTACCTCATCGGGAGTGGCTGCCGATGGACCCAATGTGGCGCCGCGGGCCAGGCGCGGATAGGCCCAGGCAAATGTGCCGCACCCATGGGCTAAACCCACTCGCAATTGAGGAAATGCATCAAGCACACCTCCAAACAGCAACGCGCTGGCCGCCATGGCGGTGTCGGTGAGCATGCCGAGGCCGAACTCATACGGAACACCACCGCGGCGGATGGCCCCGCTCCCGTCGGTGGGGTGGACGAACACGGCCACATCAAGATCCTGGGCAGCGGCAAAGAAAGGTCGCAACGCATCGTGGTCGAGTTCGTGTCCGCCTACCTCGGTGCCGATCTCTACTCCCACCATGCCCAGCGCCCGCACGCCGTACTCCAACTCCGCTACTGCCAGATCACTGTCTTGTAGCGGCACCGATCCAATCCATTCGAATCGACCAGCGGGGCCATCATGCACGGCCGTGGCGAACGCCTCGTTCTGCTTACGCGCAAACGATGCCGCCAACGCCGGTTCCGCCCAGGTGGTGAGCGTCACGGGAACTGGGGAAAGTACCTGGCGATCGATACCGAGCGCGTCCATGGCGGCAGCGCGACGGATGAGATCCCAACATGAGCTCGATACGGGTCGAAACACTTCGCCGCCGCGCATGATTCGGGCCGCACCCGAACCATCTGTACCCGAGCCCGCATCGTCGACCACCAGTGACGGCCACCGGGGGTCGCCGGTGGCTGCGGCGAAGTCGGCCATCACGGGGAAGAAATGGGTATGTACGTCCAATATCCCCCCGGTCATGGTGTCAGCCCACTAGATCTGAACGGCTGGCGCCAACCGAATTGTCCGCTCAGCGGAACATTGGATTGCCCGCTCACCGGTCAGCCCGGATGCTCCAGCAAGGGACACATCAACGGGGGGCCATGTTCGATCTCGACATCGCCGAAGAGACGGCAGCCGTGTTCACGCTGTGCCGCTCGCTGGGGCAGGAGGTTGCGTACCCGGCGGCCCGAGGCGCGGAACGAGACGCAGCCATCCCCGAGCACCTACGCGGCGCGCTGTTCGACACCGGATTGTTGGCGCCGGTGGATGAGCGATTTGGTGGCGGAGGGAGACCCACGGCGCCCACTCAGTGCGCCGCCGTCGAGGCTCTTGCCTATGGCGATCCCGGCCTCACCATGGCCGCGGTGTGGTCCGGAGCAGTCACCGAAATTCTCGCCATGGTGGGCACCGAAGGCCAGCAAGCGGCCGTGCTTCCCCGGTTTGCCTCGGACCCCATGGCGCACGGGGCACTGGCGTTGTACGAGGGTCATGGCCGTGCCCCCAGCGAGTCGACCACCACGGTGTCGCGTACCGGCGGAGGCCAGTGGTTGGTCCGGGGCACCAAGTTGGCGGTAGCCGGAGCCCAAACTGCTGACCCGTTGATTGTGGTGGGTACCGATCCGGCCGATGGGCGTATCCGCTTGGTGATGATGCGACCCGGACAGTTGGGTGTGGAGATAGCTGATCCGCAGCGCCATATCGGATTGGATGCGGCTCGATTGTCGACCGTAACGCTCGACGCCACGGTGGATGACGCAGCCCTCGTGGGCGGAGTGGATGCTGACCCTGACCGCGTGGATGTGGCCCTTTCGCGGGTCCGGTTGCTCTTGGCCACAGCGATGCTGGGTACAGCCCAACGGTCGGTGGATTACGCATCCAAATACGCCACGGAGCGGGTCGCTTTCGGCAACCGATAGCGGCCTTTCAAGGCGTGTCGTTTCTACTGGCCGACGCTTCGATACGCATTGCGGCAGCCCGGATCGAGGTCATGGAATTGGCATCTCGCATTGCCCACGCCATGGCTACCGACCTGGAAGCGCATACCACCGAGGCCGTCAACTACAGCGGTGCGGTAGCCACCCAGGCCACTCGCGATGCCATCCAGGTACTCGGAGGTCATGGGTTCATCACCGACCATCCGGTGGAGCTCTGGTATCGCAGCGCCATGGCCATGGCGGCACTCGACTTCGATCCACTCTGTACTGCCTTCGAACCCGCCCTCTAACGAGACGTGAAGAGACGAGACTGCGATGACCCTCACCTTCGAGATGAGCACACCGCTCGTGGATCATGGCCACGCCATCCGGGAGTGGTCGCTGGCCTGTGTCCGCCCATACGCGCGCATAGCAGATACGCAACATGGGCCGCCTGACAACTGGCGTGAAGTGCTCGATTCGTGTCCGGTGGCCATTTCGCGTCATGACCGACGCGACGTGGAGCCGGTTCCGGACTTCACCGACGGACGCTGGATCAAGGAGCTCCATGTGGTGGAGAGTCTCACGTACGGCGACATCTGGATCAGCGACGTACAGGGGCAGGGTATTGGCCACTTGGTGGTGAACCTGACGGGTACCCCCGAGCAGATCCAGCGGTGGTATCGCCCCATCGTCGACGAAGGCGGGCAAACTGCGTTCGCTCTCACCGAACCGCACTTCGGCTCCGATACTTCCATGGTGGCCACCACGGCTACACGCGATGGAGATACGTGGGTGCTCAATGGCACCAAGATGTATTGCTCCATAGGAGCCCATGCGCAGTACGTGGTGGTGTTCGCCAACGTCGACAAATCGCTGGGGGCGTCGGGCATCAAGGCGTTTGGGGTTGCGAAGGGCACTCCCGGGTTCATCGTGGCCAAAGCAAACGAGGACAAGCTCGGCATACGCAGTTGGCAAACGTCTGAGTTGTTGTTCGCCGACTGCAAGTGCAACGCATCATCATTGGACGTACGCTGATGGGCGCCGATGCCGGAAGGGGTTGAGGAATGAATATGCCGTATGTGATCGATGACCGGGAAACGCCTCGGTTTCGCGTGGCCCGTTCCACCATGGTGGATGCCGCCATTCTCGAAGAGGAACGGCGCAACATCTTCGACAAGAGCTGGCTTTTCGTGGGCCATGAGAGCGAGATCGACAACCCCCACGATTTCCGTACCCGCAATGTGGGCGGGCGGCCCATCATCTTCACTCGTAACGCCGATCGCGAGGTGCGGGTGTTCGTCAACTCGTGTCCACATCGCGGTATGCAGATAGAAACACGCGGTGAAGGCCATGGGCGATTCTTGAAGTGCTTCTACCATGGGTGGTCGTTCAATACGTCGGGTGACCTAGTGGCCATCCCCGGCGAGGACAGCTACGGCGAGAACTTCGATCGACACAATCTGTGTTTGGTGCGACCGGCCAAGGTCGAGTCGTATAGAGGCTTCGTGTTCCTGTCCTGGACCAATGACATTGCCGACCTCCAGACGTATCTGGCTGGAGCCACCGATATCCTCGACCTGTTTGCTGATCAGTCCGAGCTTGGAATGCAGATCATCGGCGGCTCTCACCTGTACTCCGTACAGGCCAACTGGAAGCTGCTCAGTGAGAACTCTGCCGATGGTTATCACGCCCTCACCACGCATCATCGCTATCTGGTGATGCTCAAAGAATCGGGCAAGGATCTCAGTAAGGTGTTCGCCGCCGGTCCGGCCCCGTTCATGGGATATGACCTGGGCAATGGGCATGCGGTCATCGGCGGAGCTGACGGCACCGGGGGAGGCAACAGCGGGCTGGGTCGAGACCTGTCCGGCGATGGCCTGCTCCAACAAATGAAACGCCGAGATCGTTTTGCGGAGTTGTACGGCGCCGATTGGGCCAATCGCATGTTCTCCGGCCGCAATCTGGTGATCTTCCCCAATCTGGCGGTGATCGATCTCATCATGGGAATTACTCTGCGTACCTACTATCCGGTGGCTCCCGGGTATATGGAGGTGAGTGCCTGGAGTCTGCAACCCAAAGATGATGATCCGGAGTTGCGGCGAATGCGACAGGAGAACTTCCTTACGTTCTGGGGTCCGGCCGGTCTGGCTACGCCCGACGATGTGGAAGCCCTGCAGCGTTGCCAACGAGGATTTGCCGCCCACGATGTGGCGCCCTGGAACGACATCTCCCGGGGGATGGCCAGTGAGCGCAAGATCTTCACCGATGAACTGCAGATGCGCGTCTTCTGGCGAGAGTGGGACCGTCGTATGACTGGCACCGAACATGCGCCGGAAACACCTCAGCTCGGCAAACGAGGCCGTGTGGGTTGGCCCGGACAACTGAGCTCCACACCGTGAGCACTCGCAACGAATCGGCGGTAGCTGCTCCGGCACAGATGGCCGACGCGGAATTGTCGAGAGAGGTGGAACTGTTTCTCTACCACGATGCGCTCCTGCTCGATGAGTGGCGCCTGCGCGAGTGGTTTGCGTTGTTCACCCCGGACTGCGAATACCTGATTCCCACCACCGATCGCCCCGACGGGGATCCGGAGCACGATCTGTTCTTTGTACGCGATGACTGGTTTCTGCTCAGCCAGCGCGTCGATGCTTTGGTGGACGGAACCGCTTGGACGGAGTCGCCTCACTCCATCACCAAACATATGGTGAACAATGTGATGGCATGGCTTGACCCCGACGGGTCGGTGGCGATCCGGGCCAACTTCGTGGTGTACCGCTCTGCGTTGTCAACCGTTGATGTGTACCCCGGGTCGTATCGGATGCGGTTGTTGCGAGGAGGTCCGGCCGGTTTTGAAATCCAGTCTCGACGCTGCACACTGGCACTGGCCCAACTTCGACCGCACGGACGGGTCAGCGTCATCTTGTAAATACGTGAACATAGGAATGTAGGGGAGACGTGAAATGGATCTGGGCCTCACAGGTAAACGGGCGGCAGTAGCGGCATCATCAGCGGGGCTGGGCTTTGCCTCCGCCCAGACCCTTGCCGCTGAAGGAGTCCGGGTGGCCATCTGCAGCCGTGACGATAAACGCATACACGCAGCAGCAGCCGCCATCGGGCCGTTGGCGATACCCATTGTGGCTGATGTGTCCACTGCCGTGGGGGCGGCGGCATTCATGGAACAGGCGCTGGCCGCGCTGGGTGGAATCGACATCCTGGTGGCCAATGGTGGTGGCCCACCAACTGGTGGTTTTGACTCCACCGAACTCGACGCGTACGTCACTGCGTTCGAGAGCAACGCGCTCACCACCATTGCCATGTGCAAGGCCGCCATCCCCGGAATGCAGGAGCGTGGATGGGGCCGGGTGGTGGCCATCACGTCGGTGGTGGCCAAGCAGCCCGCGCCCTATCTCATCCTGTCCAACACGGCCCGGGCCGGACTCCAGGGTTTCCTCAAGACGGCAGCGTTGGCAGTAGGCAAAAATGGAGTCACCGTGAACTCCGTTTTGCCGGGTAGTCACGCCACGGACCGCATCAAGCATCTCTACGGTGACCACCCGGATCTCAGCGCCATCCCGGTAGGAGCCTTGGGGCGACCCGAAGACTTCGGGGCTGCCGTGGCCTTCCTGTGCAGCGATCAGGCCCGCTTCATCACGGGCACCGCCTTGGTGGTGGACGGCGGCTCATACGCGGGACTCTTCTAACGCGAGGATCGGGTGGTGGTAGACAACCCCAAGGACATGCGCCAGCTCATCGACATGGGCGTGGATGGTATCTACACCCGTCGACCAGACGTAATGCGTGCCCTGCTGCGCACCATGCACAAGGTCTGATTCTGGCTCTCAACGAGAAGGAGGTACCCAATGCCCAATGCCGACTACACCCACCTCACCGTGGTCCTCGATCGCTCCGGTTCCATGGACGATCGCATCACCGACAGCATCGGCGGATTCAACGCCATGCTGGCAGAACAACAGCGGCTCCCCGGCACGTGTGACTTGAAGGTGGTGCAGTTCGATGACACCTTCGAACTCATCTACGACGGGCCCATCGCCGCCGCCAAAGCACTCGACACCACTGTGCATTTCGCTCGCGGGTCCACTGCGCTGCGCGATGCCCTCGGCCGGGTGATCCGGGAGAACGGCGCCCGGTTCGCAGCGATGGCCGATGGTGATCGGCCCGGCAAGGTCATGGTCACCGTGTTCACCGACGGGCTGGAGAACTCATCGAGTGAGTTCAGTCCCGAGGCCATCCGCGCCATGGTGGACGAGCATCAGTCCGTATACAGCTGGACATTCGTGTTTCTGGGCGCTAATCAGGCCACCGCGTTGCAGGGTGAGGAACTGGGCATCGCCAACTCCTTCCGCTACGACATTGACACCACGGCGGGCAACGCCACCGCATACGCCGGAGTCAATCGGGTATTCGAACGGGCCCGGTCGGCCGCGCCGGGTATGAGCGTGGCCATGTCCCAGGAAGACTTCCAAGTTTCCCCCGACCCTGCCCCCGAGTCCGCCCCCGATCTCGGCGGCGAAGGCTGAGAAGGCTGACGCTGCCCCACACCTGCAGCGAGAAACCCGGTCGATACCAGGTCAGGCCATCTCGACGACCAGTTTGCCGAAGCAGCCGCCCGCCTCCATCCGCGCTTGAGCTTCGGCCAGTTCGGAGAAAGCCCACACACTGTCAATCACTGGCAGCAGTCGCGCACTAGTGACCACCTCCAACATCTGGGCAAACTCCTGCGGCCCCCACCCTCCAGCGCCGATGAGCCGTCGACCCCAGTGGTATAGCGACGGCAACGACACCGTGGCCTGGGTGCCGGTGGTGGTACCGCAGAACACCATCCGACCATCCACGTCCATGGCGTCCACGGAGGCCGTGAACAACGCCGTACCCACATGGTCAATGACCAAATCCACGCCGTCGGCCACGATGGCATGTACTTGGTCGGAAACATCGTCGCTGTAGTGGTCCACCACGGCGTCACACCCCAGTGCCAACGCCTGAGCCACTCGGGCGGGACCACCGATGGTGCCAATGACGAACGCCCCGGCCTGCTTGGCGAACTGGATGGCTGCGGTACTGACGCCGGAACCGGCAGCATTGATGAGTACCTTCTCGCCCGCTTGGACCTCACCCACCATCACCAGGGCATGCCACGCAGTGAGATACGCCACGGGAATGGCAGCGGCCTGAACAAAGCTGAGCCCGTCGGGAATCCGGTACACATGACCCGCCGGGACCGCTACAAATTCCGCCAGACCACCGGGGCGGGTGGACCCTACGGTTCGCAAGTTGTCACAGTAAGCGGGCTTACCAGTGGTACAGCGATGACATACGCCGCAGGTGCTCACCGGATCCACCAGTACCTCAGTACCAATGGGGAGCATCGTGGGGTCCGCCCCTGGCCCGTGGCCCACCACCACTCCCGCCACATCCATACCGGCGATGTGAGGAAGTGAAAATCCGCGCACCAGCGCAGAGCGGCGTTGCAACAGGTCCAGCCGATTGAGAGCGCACGCCCGTACTTCGATGAGCAATTCATCCGGGTCGGGAACGGGATCATCAATGTCCTCGATCACGGTGACCTCGGGCCCACCAAACGTACGTTGGACCTGCGCTCTCATACCAACAACCCCGTGTACCAGCGAACCCGAATGTCCAGCCCTAGGAGGGCCAGATGACCTTGCCGTCAGCGCCGTACAGGCCTTTGGCCACCGTGTCATCAAAGGTGCCAGCGGTGGCCGGTGAAGCTCCCTTGAAGATACCGGCGGCTGCGTAGGCATCAATTTCGGCCTGGAACGCCGCAGGGTCGATGAGGCCCAACGGTCCCGACGGGGTCCCCTTCACCACTTCGGCCAATTCGGCCTTCCAACGGAACGTCTCACCCTCTTGGGACAAGAAGTTCTGGTTGCCGGCGGCAGTGATTTGCTTCAGTGACAGCGTGACGGCGCCAGATGGATCAGCAGCGGCATCTTCCATACCCTTCAATGCGGCACGGATGAAGTCCTGAGCCACGGTGGGATGGTCGGTGGCAAACTGCTTCGATGTGTAGAGCAGTCCAAATGATCCGGGAATCTTGTCGTCGGTGGGGTTGAAGGCAGTGTATTTGATACCGGCTTTGTCCAACTGTCCTGGCTCATTGGACTTGTATACGGGCAGTGCATCGACCTGCTTCAACTGCACAACCGGGTCGAAACCGTCGAGCAGAACTTCCTTGTAGTCGGTGCCACGCTTGAGGCCAGCCTTGCTGAGCATGGCTACCAAGCTGGGTGGAATGTCACCTTTCACTCCGATGGTCTTGCCCTTGAGGCCAGCCAACGTGGTGATGCCACTATCGGCTTTCACCAACAATTCCTCGATAGGTGTGTGTCCATAGTCGGCCAGTGCCACAAATGCAGCACCGTCTTTGGAGAAGTTGAGGATCTCGGTGTAGTTGCCAGCAGACGAGAACTGGGCCTTGCCGGCGGCCACAAGCGGATAATTGGAGGTAGAGAAGCTGGGCTTGAGATCCACGTCAAGACACAACTTGTCGAAGTATCCCTTCTCTTTGGCCACCACCACATCCACGATCGAGGCGGCGGCGGCAAAGTCGAAGCTGGACAGATACGTGATCTTGCCGACCGCCTTGTTGGCATCGCAGCGTGCCTGATCGAACGGGACCGCAGCTACGGCCACGGCAGTTGAGTCGGTGCCGGCCACGGTGGATGAGCCAACGGCCAGCGTGGTGTCAGTAGCGGCGGTGGTGTCAGTAGCGGCGGTGGTGGCGGTGGCCAGTGTGGTATCGATGGCGACCGTGGTCTCGGTGGATCCGGCGGTGGTGTCTGCGGCCGCCGCCGTTGTGTCGGTGCTCTTCGTCTTGCTGGCACAACCTGACGTCACCACGGCAAGCGTGAGCAATGTTGAGGTGGCGACTGTGAGGTAGCGACGGCGACTACGGGTGATCGGGGTCATAGGTACTCCTGGGTGTGGTGGGTGAGGTGAAGCGGGGTGGGTTAGGGATGTTGCGATGGATGCCAGCGCAACAACAGACGTTCCAGTGCACCGATGGCCACGGTGGCCAACGATCCAATGAGGGCAAGCACGAACACTGATCCCCACAGTTGTAGAGAGATGTTGCGCGACTGGGCAAACTTCACGCTGTAGCCGAGGCCCTTCGACACCCCGGAGAAGAACTCGCCGAGTACCGCACCAATGAGTGCCAGTCCCACGGAGATGCGTGCGGCGGCAAACAGGTATGGCAGGGCTGACGGCACTCGCAGACGCCAGAACACTTCTCGGCGGCTGGCATCCACAGATCGAGCCAACTCCAACACACTGGGGTCCACCGCCCGCAGTCCCGTGACGGAGTTGAGGAGAAACGGCACCACACATACCAGTGACGCCAGAATCAGGACGGGCTTCAAACCGAACCCGGTCCAGATGACAATGGCGGGGGCATAGGCGATGATCGGCGTCACCTGAATGAGAACGGCCAGTGGCTGTAGGGCGCGATCGACGAACCGAGAGTGGGCCATCAACGCTCCGCCGGCGACGCCGATCACCAGTGCCAATCCAAACCCCAGAAATGCTTCCCAGGCCGTGCGGCGACCATTGGTCCAGTAGTAACCTGGGTCCGACGCCAGATGGCGCACGATGTCCCACGGTGCGGGAAGCTGATAGCGCGGGATATGCAAAGCGGCGACGAGGAGCTGCCACAACAGCAGGAATCCCACCACTCCAAAGACTGGAGCCAGTGCCATGGCCAGCGCCCGGCCGCCCCCGCCGGGAGACTGTGGGCCCGACACTGTTTCCACCCTGGATGGCCGCGTGGATGCCGAAGTTGAAACGGCGGTGTCGGTCATCGCTGCACCTCCGCGTCATGACTGTCACGCAACAGCGTGCGCAACCTACTCACGTGCCCATGGAACTGCGCCGAGTCCTCCATGTCATCACGGCGGGGTCGATCGAGGTGAATGTCCTCGATGGCTGAGATGCGCCCCGGTCGAGCGGCCATCACCACCACTCGGTCGCTCACGATGATGGCTTCGGGGATGGAGTGAGTCACGAACAGCACGGTGCCTCCGGTACGTTCCCACAACTCCAACAGCAGATAACGCATTTGCGCACGGGTGATCTCATCAAGCGCGGCGAACGGTTCGTCCATCAACAAGATGGGAGCACCGAGGGCAAAGGCGCGCACCAGGCTGACGCGTTGTTGCATGCCCCCGGAGAGTTCGTGGGGGAAGGCACCGCCAAACTGGTCCAAACCAACTGCTGCCAACAGCGCCTGAACCTCTTTCTCGTCCGGTGTGCGGTGACCTTCGGCGCCCCGGTTGAGCTTGGTGAGGAATCCCACGTTCTGGCGCACGGTGAGCCACGGCAGTAGCGCTGGGGACTGTGGCACCAGGGCAAATTGCTTCTGGCGGCGGCTGGCGGCGGGTGGTTGGCCATCCACCAGCACAATGCCAGCGTCGAATTCCAACAACCCACCAACCAGGCGAAGCAGCGTGGACTTACCGCATCCCGAAGGGCCCAGCAGGCTCACGAACTCACCCCGGCGCACGCTGAGATCAACCCCATCGAGGGCGTTGGTGCGGGCTCCCTTGCGGACGAACGTCTTTGACGCCCCACGCACGTCTACCAAGGTGTCAGCCTGTGTTCGGACGTCGTTCACGATTGTGGAAGCCACGGTCATACCCCCAGGATTGCAGAAGAGTATTTCTGATATGTGTCGAGCGACGCCTTTGCGACGCGGTGATCCTCTCACCTGTCACCAAGTTGTGACAGTGAGCGCACAAACTCGCGATGTGCACCCCGCAGAGTGTCCGTCGGGTGAGGTACGTAAGTTCCCGTCCCGCAACTTGGTGATCTCGAAACTGGACGACATCACACAGGCAGGTTGCGGGACGCTGGAACCCGGAAGGGCTGGAAACAGGGAGGCCTCCGGGGCCACAATGATGCTGCTCATGTCATCCTTCCCGAAGCCCGAACCATTTGCTTCACGGTGGAAGCGCCGGGCCGTCACCATCCCGACCATGCTGGGAGCCACGGCACTGGCCCTGGTGCTGATTCCGCTGCTGATCCCGGTGGCTGCGGTGTACGACTTGATCCGGTTACGGTGGCGGTTGCCGTCGGTCCGAGTGCTGTTGTTCTTGGTGCAGTACGGGGTCAACGACAGCATCGAAATTGTGCTGGCCCCCATCTACTGGGTGGCAGCGGGGATGGGGACCCAGTTGAGCGGACCGGTCTCCATCCGTCGTCACGAGCGCATCCAGCACTGGTCTGTGGAGAATCTGGCTCGGCGCGCTCATCGTCTACTGGGCGTCACCGTGCACCTCGACCCCGAGGGTCAGGCGGCGCTGGAGCCTGCACCGGCCATTGTTCTGTGCCGCCACGTGAGCCTCATGGATGCCTCGTTACCGTCGTTGCTCTATCAACGGCGAGGGTTGCATGTACGCAGCGTCATCATGGCCGAATTACTGGCCGACCCCGGTTTCGATCTGCTTTACGGTCGCCTCGGCAACGTGTTCATTCCTCGGGACAACGGTCCCGAAGCCCGTCTG
>JANYHQ010000242.1 GCA_025358985.1 Acidimicrobiales bacterium | reverse complement strand
TTCATGTCGTTGCGGTCGTACTGCATCTCCACCAGCCGACGAAGGATGGAACGCTGGTCGTAGTCCACACCGGTATGCAACTCCAGCAAGTTGCCGCGGTACTCCTCCGGATTGCCCATGCCATAAATACAACTGACCGATGCCACCACGATGACGTCGTTGCGGGTGAGCAGGCCGCTGGTGGCAGCATGGCGCAGCCGGTCGATCTCGTCGTTGATGGACGAGTCCTTCTCGATATAGGTGTCCGACGAGGGGATGTACGCCTCGGGCTGGTAGTAGTCGTAATAGCTGACGAAGAACTCCACCCGGTTCTTGGGAAAGAACTCTCGGAACTCGTTGGCCAACTGGGCGGCCAAGCTCTTGTTGGGGGCCAGGATCAGCGTGGGTTTCTGGACCGCCTCGATGGTCCATGCGATGGTGGCGGACTTTCCGGAGCCAGTGATACCCAGCAAGGTTTGGAACCGGTCTCCGCGTTTGATGCCCTCGGTGAGCTTGGCAATGGCCTGGGGCTGATCTCCGGCGGGTTGGAAGTCAGACACCACTTCGAAGCGTCTGAGGGCCCTGGGTGGTTCACCGGTGGGAGCGGAGGGAGCTACATCCAACGACATGGCCTCTACGTTACCGGGACCCTATGACAAAAAATCTGGGGTCATATGGGGGGAGAGTCGGCGCACGTGAGGATCCAGGCCCAAGCCCGCTCCACCTCGGACTCCAGGTGCTCCAGGTCACCCGAGTTGTCGATCACGAAATCGGCCTTGGCCCGGCGATCCTCACGTGGCATCTGAGCATTCACCCGCGCCCAGGCATCGTGGGGGCTGAATCCGCGGTGAGCCACGAGGCGCTCCACGGCCACCGCCGGATCCACATCCACGGCCATCCTGCCCACCATGGCCTCTCGGGCCGAGTCGAACAGCAGCGCCGCGTCCAACACCACAACGGCGTCATCATCCCGCTGAGCGGCGATCTGACGGGCAATCTCCACTCCGATGGCCGGATGCGTGATTGCATTCAACGCCTTGAGCAATTCGGGGTCGGCAAATGCCACGGCGGCGAGTGCCTTGCGATCCAATGCCCCGCTCTCGTCGAGGATGGCCGAACCGAAGCGATCCACCAATGCCGCCAACGTCGGCGTCCCCGCCTGCACCACCTGGCGAGCAATGACGTCGGCATCCACGATGACTGCGCCGCGTACAGCCAAGTACGCCGACACCGTGGACTTACCCGATCCGATACCGCCACCCAAACCAATCAACTTCACCCCCGTACCGTAGGGGCCAACCACGACTCTGGGTCAAGTCGGACCGGCCGGTGGTCGATAGCCCAACAGCCCATGAATCGCCCCGCCACCATTGCATCTTCGCCCTCAGCCCCGGCGGCGGCCGGCTCCCCCGCCAGAAGCGCGCCGGTGGTGTCAAGGCGAGTATTTCCTGCGCCCACGTCACTACCAGACGTCACCCTGCGCGAGACCGCCACCATCAGCGACCGGCTGTCACCGTTTCGCCGCCATGTGGCTTTCCTCCGGTGGGCCACGCTGTTGCTGCAAGGCGTACTGCTACTCGCCGATCGGTCTCACCAGAGCCGCAAAGTGGCCGTGGCGTTCGCCGTACTCGGACTCTGGACCGTGTACCGCACCATCCAACCGCTACGACACGGGGGCAACGAACGCGCCACCGCCGCACTGCTCCTCGCAGAAATGATTCTGGCCGTTGGCGTGGTGGTGGCCACCGGCGGGTGGACGTCACCCCTGACCTTGGCGTTGCTACCCCCCATTGTCGTGGGGGGCTTTCTCCAGGGATCGCTGACCGCCGTTGGTTTCGGATTGTGTACCGGAGTCATCGTGACCCTGGTCGATGTACAACGAGGTCCGGTCGGTGCCGCCGGGCTGCAGCGGGCCATCCAATGGACCGGGCTGTTGATGTTGGTATCGCTGGTGACGGGCTTCGGCCACCGGCTGATTTCCGATGCGTCGCTCAAACAGCAAGCCACTGTTGTGCAGATGAGCGAGTTGACCCGAGCCAATACACTGCTGGCTGAACTACATAGAGTGGTTCAACGTCTCCCCAGTTCGCTGGACCTGGCCGATGTGTTGCGCACCACTACCGCTGATCTGCGCACCCTCACTGGCATGTCGGTGTCGGCGGTGCTGCTGCGCGACGCAGTGATGCAATCGTGGTCCGTGGCGGAGGCTGATGGATCATCGCTTCCCCTGACCCTGTCGACAATGCAACTTCCGCCCGCCGCCCAGCGCTGCGCAACTACCGGTTTGGTGGTGTCCGCAGCCGAAGTCGCCACCGTCACGGACACCGCACCGTCCACCGGTGGATTCGAAGGTTTGTCCGGTACCGTCATCAGCGCTTTTTACGCCCCACTACGCACCCGTGGCGAGTTGATCGGCCTCATTGCCGTGGAGGACGCCGACGTGCTCCGCGATGACGACACCATCCGCCAGATGGTGGAACAGTTCGCCGAACCAGCAGCCATGGCCATCGACAACGCTCGTTGGTTTGGCCGCATCCGATCAGTGGCGGCCGACGAAGAACGGGTTCGGATCGCCCGCGATCTCCATGATCGAATTGGGCAGTCGCTGGCGCTCATCGGCTTCGAAGTGGACCGCATCGCCCGTACTGCCGCTGATCCAGGCACCAAGGACGAACTGGTGGGGTTGCGGGCCAACGTGCGCGCGGTGGTGAGCGAGGTACGCGAAACGCTCTATGACATCAGGGCCGATGTGCAGGACGGTAACGGAATTGCCGACACACTCGACGAGTTCCTCAGCCGAGTGTCTACCCGGTCCGGACTCGGCGTTCACCTCGACGCGGAGGGGGCCAAACCACTACCGGTACGTCAAGAACGCGAGATGTGGCATATCGCTCAAGAGGCTGTGGTGAACGTGGAGCGCCACGCATCAGCGCAGAACGTTTGGGTGCGTTGGCGAAGCGACGGCGTGGGTGCACTGCTCGAAGTACGAGATGACGGGGTGGGGTTCAGTGGGGCCAGTGGAAGGGTGGACTCATACGGAATGCGTGGCCTACGTGAGCGCGCTGCGGGGATCGGCGCCCGTCTGGAGATTGAGAGCCGTTCTGGTCAAGGAACCACCGTACGATGCCGATTGATCGA
>JANYHQ010000436.1 GCA_025358985.1 Acidimicrobiales bacterium | reverse complement strand
CCCCAGCCAGCGGATGAGCAAGGTTGGACTTGTGGCTCCCCGGGATCACCATGGTTGCTCCGTCGCCGGGGCCGATGTCGGTGAGCGCCAACAGAACGTTGACCTGAGCGCACCGGAAACCGCCGTGAACATAGGCGTACTGCGTCCGGACCGGAGACTCGAAGCCGCCGGAATGTACGGGGTGATGACCACCGGCCTGTCGAAATAGTGGCGATGTTCTCGTCAATGGAAACGCCTTCGACGTAGGTCCCCTCTTCGCCTGCGTAGTGGCGCACATGGTGGATCCAACCTGGGTGATCGATGAGGAACTCGAAAGCACGATCATCGCAATCGAGAACGTTGTGCAGCTCGAATCCGGTGTCCGTGGTGTAGTCGCGCCGCTGCGCATTGCCAACCCACTCGCCGTTGGACAGCGGCGGGAAACGGTCGTAGGCCTCGTTGAGTCGACGGACCTCGTCGGGGTCGAGGGCGCCGCGCAACACAAGAAAGCCGCGCAGATCGAACTCGAAGTCCTCAAGCGGAGTGGGTGCAGACATGCTTGGCCTATGCCGCAGTCGGGACGACGGGATTGAGTTCCGAGGCCGCTCGGTCGCCCGGGACGAGCCCCGGCAGCCAACGGGCGAGGTCGCGACGCTGCGGCTCGTTGGTGGGCGTCTGCACGGTCAAATCGCTGGCGAAATAGATCACGGTCATGACCTCGCGGGTCATTTCCGAACTGTTCCCTCCGGCCTTGTGCAGCGTCCAGCCACCGTGGAAGGTGGCGTCACCGGCCGACATCGATACGGGCACGGATAGCGCTGCCCCGGTACGGCTCACGAGCCCATCGAAGTGGGCCTCGGAGTCGTCAGAGATCGCCTCGTCGCCGAGCTCGCCGGTGTTGCTGCCGTCGACGAAGGTCATGACGCCCATCTCGGGCGTGACGTCGACGAGCGGCATCCACATCGTGACGCAGCGCGTGCCGTCGATTGGCCAATAGATCGCATCCTGATGCCACGGCGTATGCCCGCCACCGGGCTCTTTCACCAGCGCCTGATCATGGTAGATCCGAACGCTCTCGGCGCCGAGCAGATCGGCGGCAACGCTGGCAAACCGAGCAGCAAGCACGAAACGGCGCATATCGGCGTCCTCGGACCACAGGTTCATCACCTGCAGGAAGGCCTTTCCGTAGGTGTCTCGCTCCTCGAGCGGACGGCTCTCCCGGTTGAACCGGGCGACGGCGGAGGCCACGACGGGCCGGAACGCAGCAACTTCATCGGGGGCGGCGACCCCCCGAAGCAGAACGTGGCCGTTCTTCTGGTAGTCCGCCACCACCTCAGGCGTGAGGTTGTAGCGGTCGTCGAGACGGGGCAACAGAGCAGTCATCGGGTTCTCCTTTTCAGCTTCCACTCGACGATGCAGCGTCGAGCTCGTTGAGGAACTTCTCCAACTCGTCCGGGGCGATGGGGACCAGGTGACCCGCCTCCGGGAACCGGCCGGCCGCCACGTCATCGCGGAATTCGGTGAGGGCAGCAACGCGGTCACGCTGCAAACGCGCGTACTCCGCCCGAAGATCGCGATACCGCTTGGCATGGCGCGGGTAATGACCGTCATGGGAACCGAGGATGTCCTCGGCGAAGAGATACTGCGCATCGCAACCTGCACCGGCACCCATCGACATCATGAACAGCGACGTCCGACTCGAGATGGCGGTAGCGACCTCCGCCGGTACCACTTCGATCTCCGCCCCGAGCGCGCCCACATCTTCGAGCCGCTTGATCTGACGAAAGATCTTGATCGCCCCTTCAGCGGTCTTACCAACCGCCTGGAAACCACCGGTCCAGGTGGCCTTGGACGGAATCAGCCCGACATGGCTCATGATTGGGAAGCCTTCCGCCGCCAACCGGCCGATCGTTTCCAGGCTGGCGACGCAGTACATGGCGTCGATGCCCTTTCCGTACAGCGCGCAGGCCTCGCGGAGGTAATCGTCGGTGGTAGCGAGCCGGCCGTAATCCATCCCGGTGATCATGAATGCAGTCGGCGCGGCAGCACGGATCGCCGGTAGCTGCGGATTGTGCCCGGTGGTGACGATGTCGATTCCAGCCTCTTCGGCCGCAGCCGCCTCGTCAACCGTCCAAGCGAGAACGTTGGTTCGCTGCAGCTTTCCCTTCCCTGCGAGGAGGTCAGCAACTGTCGGTTTCGTTCGAGTCATGGTGTTGTCCATTTTCAGTTATTTCACGGCGCCAAGAGTGAGCCCGCCGACGAATGACTTCTGGAAGAGCAGAAACACGATCAGCGTAGGAACGGCTGCGGTGATCGTTGCTGCCGAAATGAGACCCCAGTTCGACAAATATGTGCCTTGGAGACCGAGCAACGATGCCGTCACCGGCATCTTGGCCTCGCTCCGTAAGACGGTGATCGACCAGAGCAGATCGTTGAAGATCCAGGTGAAGCCGAGGGCCCCCATCGACGCCAACGCCGGCCTGCTCAGCGGGAGGATGATCGTGCGATAGATCTGGAACGGTGTTGCCCCGTCGATGAGCGCGGCCTGTTGGATCTCCGATGGAATGGCGAGCATGAAGCCATACAGGACAAATACGTAGAATCCGAGACCGAAGGCTGCATGCAGGATGATCACGGCATAGAACGTGTCGAAGATCCCCAGCGCTTCTGCATTGCGCGCCAGTGGAATGAGCATGATCTGGGGAGGAAGAAGGTTTCCTGCGAGCATGATCAGCAGAATGGTTCGTCGAAACGGCACTTTGAATCTGCTCAGTCCGAACGCCGTCAATGACGAGAATAGGAGGGCAAGGGCCAGCGCCGGCACGGTGATGATGAAGCTGTTGAGCATGCCCCGCCGGCCACCGCCACGGCCCCATGCATCTGCATATCCGCGAAAGGTGAACGAACGCGGAAGAGCCATAAGTCCGTTCTTCAAAATGTCGTCAAAGGATCGCAATGACAGCACCACCACCAGCACCAATGGTC
>JANYHQ010000168.1 GCA_025358985.1 Acidimicrobiales bacterium | reverse complement strand
TGCATACCCCGTCGAAGAGCAGCACTGCCTGTTCTCGATCCGCTGCGATGGGGATGGGGATGGCCATGGCCCCATGCTGGCTTAGAACGGGGCTCAACTGAGCAACAGCTTGAGGGCCACGCCGGTGCCTACCACCACGATGATGATCCGCAGCAGGATCGGCGGAATGCGGCGGCCCACCAATGCCCCCAGTTGAGCACCCAGAACCGAGCCCAGCGCCACCAATCCAGCGACGCCCCACAGCACATCGCCGCGTATGACAAACACCACTGCGGCGGCGCCGTTGACCGCAGTGGCCAAAACGTTCTTGGTGGCGTTGAGACGCTGTACATCGTCGGTGAGCGCAATACCCAGAAATCCCATGAGGATGATTCCTTGGGCCGCCCCGAAGTAGCCGCCATAGATGCCGGTGGTGAACACACCCAGTTGCAACCAGGGACTGATGTGCTCATGATGAGCGTTGGTGATGACACCGGAGCGACGGCTGGCTTGGCGCTGCTTCACCAACGCTTGCAGACGGGTTTGGGCCAACACCAGAACTACCCCCGTGAGCACCAGAAATGGCACGATTCGGTCGAAATAGCGTGACGGCAGCTTGAGCAGCAACAGCGATCCCGTGAGCCCACCGAGCGCTGACATGGGGACGAGCCGGATGAGCCGTCGGCGCTGCCCGACCAATTCGCGTCGGTATCCGTGTGAAGCGCTGATGGATCCCGGAAACAGGCCGATGTTGTTGGCGATGTTGGCGGCCAACTTGTCGAAGCCCACACCTACGATGGTGGGAAACGAGATGAGCGTGCCCGAACCCACGATGGCATTGATGAATCCCGCTGCACCGCCGGCTGACGCAATGGCAAGCGCGCGTAGTGCTGTGAGTTCCACGCTCAATTCAACAACCGACCAGAATCGTCAGTGCGAAGCCGAGGGACTACGCAAGAGTTCCGATGCTCGGAACGCCAGGTCCAGACTCTGTCGGGCGTTGAGGCGAGGGTCGCAGACCGTTTCGTAACGATTGGCCAGATGGTTGTCGGTGACATCGTCGCTACCGCCGAGGCATTCCGTGACGTCATCGCCGGTGAGCTCGACGTGCAGGCCTCCCGGATGTACACCTTCGGCCCGGCACGCTGCGAAGAACCCCTGAACCTCGGCCAACACGTCGTCGAAGCGGCGGGTCTTGTGACCGGAGGGTGCGGTGAATGTGTTGCCGTGGCACGGATCGCTGATCCACACCACCGGGTGTCCGCTGTCGCGTACTGCGGCCAGCAACGGTGGCAGATGGGCGCGCACCTTGCCTGCCCCCATACGCGCAATGAGGGTGAGCCGGCCCGCAATGCGCTGCGGATTGAGCGCTTCACAGATATCCAATGCTTCTTGAGGAGTGGCGGTGGGTCCCAGCTTGCATCCCAGCGGGTTTTGCACCCCCCTCAGAAACTCCACATGGGCATTGTCGAGTTGACGGGTGCGTTCCCCCAGCCACAACATGTGGGCAGAACAGTCGTACCAATCACCGGTCAGCGAATCTCGACGAGTGAGTGCTTCCTCGTAGCTCAGCAGCAGTGCTTCATGGCTGGTCCATAAGTCAACGGTATGCAGTTCCGTGGACCGCTCCAGGTCAATTCCACAGGCCTGCATGAACTGCAGAGCCCGGCCGATACCTTCCGCAATCTCGTGGTAGCGGCGACCCTCGGCCGAGGAGGCCACGAATTCCAGATTCCATTGATGGACCCGGCCGATGTCGGCGAACCCACCTTTGGTGAAGGCCCGCAGCAGATTCAGGGTCTGCGACGATTGGTGATACGCAGCAATCAGGCGGTCCGGATCCGGTCGGCGGCTCGTTTCGTCGGGGGCATCGTCATTGACGATATGACCCCGAAAACTGGGCAGCACCAGGTCTCCCACCTGCTCGGTGTCAGCACTGCGGGGTTTGGCGAACTGGCCGGCAATACGACCCACCTTCACCACCGGCATCCCCGACGAGTAGGTGAGTACCGCAGCCATCTGCAAGATGACCTTGAGCTTGTCCCGGATGGCGTCGGCCGATTGATCGTGAAAGCTCTCGGCGCAGTCTCCGGCTTGGAGCAGAAATGCCCGCCCTCCCGCCACTTCGCCGAGGGCGGAGGTGAGGCTTCGGGCCTCGCCGGCAAATACCAACGGCGGCAACCCGTTGAGCCGCTTCACGACGGCGTCGAGGTGGCCGAGGTCAGGCCAGTTGGGTTGCTGTAGAGCGGTGCGGTCCCGCCACGATGACGGGGACCACGATCGAGACGACATGGCCGTAAAGACTAGGGCGAAACCAGATGCTGTCCCGGTCGATAAGTGAGGGTCCGTGAGGTGGTCCGCTTTGTGGAAACTGTCAAGGGTCGACCCTTTCGTCATCCCGTGACGGTGTCGTTCGTTGCCGATTCAGCGTTCGTGAGCCGCCTGCGCCGAGACGACCAACCCTCTGCCCAGGATCGAGCGGACAATGCATGGCGGTCTGCCTCGCTGCGGGCATTGGGGTTGGCCCAAGGTGAGTTTGATCTGCTGGCGTCTACCCGAGCGGCGGTGGGCAGCGGTGTGTTCGGTTTCTACGACCCGGATACCGACGAGATGGTGATCAGGGGTGACCAACTCACCGCCACAGCGCGCAGCACACTGGCCCATGAACTCACCCATGCCTGGCAGGACCAGTGGTACGGCCTCAACCGCAGCTTCGCCAACTCCGAGGAGCAGACGGGCTGGACGGCACTGGTGGAGGGCGATGCCACCTACGTAGGGGAGTTGTACGGCATGGTGGCGCTCAGCGCCGCCGAGCAGGCGGCCAGTGCTGCCGTCACGTCGAGTGTCACCGACCAGTACAAGGGCCTGCCGCCGGTGATCATCGCCTCGTTGGGTTTTCCGTATCAGTTCGGGCTCACCTACGTCATCGGCCGTCGCGCCACCACGGACTTCATGGAAGAGAAGCCATCCGCGGCCACCATCACGGCCCTCGACAGGGCGTTTGCCAATCCACCGGTGTCTAGCAAGGCCGTTCTTGACGGCGGGGAGAGCTCGAAGCCGATACCGGCCAATCAAGTACGACCGGTGGCTGTACCTCGGTTGCAAGCAGGTGAACAGTGGCTCGACACCGACGTGTTGGGGGCCTATGCGCTGTTCCTCGCGGTTGACCAGCGACTCGGATACGCCCAGGCGCGGCCTTTGCTCGATGCGTGGGCTGCTGACTCCTTGCTGGTGTACCGACGCGGCACCATGGTGTGCACCCGTACTCACATACGTGCCGGCGACGACCGTGGCGGTGCCATCCTGGGCTCCACCATGCAGGCATGGGCCAAGGGCATCAAAACCCGATCGGTTTCCGTCACCGCAAGGCGCAATGTGATGGTGCAGTCGTGTGATCCCGGACCGAAAGCCACCTCGGCTCCGGCACCCGACACCCTGGATGGACCGACCCTGCTCAACGTCGAACAATTTCTGGCCCAGAGCGGCAATAGGGTGCCAGGAGCCGGGGCCAACGTCACCGCTGCGGCCCGCAAGGCAATATTATGCGCGCTGAACACCAAGCCACGAGATGTAGAGGGCCTGGTCTCACCTGCGGTGGCGGCCATGGCCCAACTTGTACGCCAGACCGCTCCACTCACATGCCCGCCGGCTGACGCATAAAAGGCGGCACGAATGCAACTGTCATGGGAGCGAGTAGAGCTCACCAAACGTCATCCGCTCACCATCAGCCGAGGCACCATCGCTGGCGCCACCAGCGTCATCGTCAGTGTGGAAGCAGACGGAATCGTCGGCAGGGGCGAAATGGCACCAAGCTCGGTCACTGGCGACACGCCGGAATCTGGCGAAGCTGACCTCGCCGGTTGGCAGTTGCAGTTGGAGACGAGGCATCCACTGCAGCGCCAACTCATCGAAGCAGACATTGCCGCAGCAGACGGCGAGTGCGGCGGGAGCGCCACTCGATGCGCCGTCGACGTAGCGCTCCACGATTGGGCCGGGCAACGCGCCGGGCTGGCGCTGTGGAAACTCTGGGGTCTGGACCGCGATTGCATTGCGCCCACCTCACTCACGGTAGGACTGAATCCCCCAGACGTGGTGAGGCAGGTCACTACGGAGATCCTGGCGCGCACCAAAGCGAGGATCCTCAAGGTGAAATTGGGCTCCCCGGCAGGGCTCGACCACGACCGTGATGTGTTTAGGGCCGCGGTTGAGGCAGCCACTGCGTTCGGGCCCATCACGTGGCGGGTGGACGCCAACGGGGGATGGACAGTGCTAAGCGCGCAGATAATGATTCCGTGGCTGGCAGAGCATGGGGTGGAGATGGTGGAACAGCCATTGGCCAAGGGTGATGAGGACGGATTGGTGGCGCTCCACCACTTCAGCGTCCTTCCCATCTTTGTGGACGAAAGCGTCTCCACGGCTCGCGACATTGTTTGGTTGGCCGACCGGGTGGATGGTGTCAATCTCAAGCTGATGAAGACCGGAGGAATCACTGAGGCGATCCGGCTCATCCATACCGCTCGTGCCCATGGCCTGAACGTGATGATCGGCTGTATGGGCGAATCGTCACTGTCGATTGCCGCGGGCGCCCACCTGGCGCCTCTCGTTGACGCCATTGACCTCGATAGTCACCTCAACCTCATCAACGATCCCTTCACCGGAACCCAGTTCGTGAATGGTCGAGTTCTCCCCGGCGACGGGCCCGGGCTCGGTATCACCAGACGTAGCCAGGAGCACACATCATGATCACCGCCACCAGCAAGCTGGCACTGTTGATGCACGGCTATACCGCCAGCCGGCACGCCAAAATGGGCTTCGGCCTGTTGCGCTACGGGGTATCGCCGGTGTTTGCCGTTGTAGACCGTGACTGCGCCGGACAGTCGATATCGGATATGGCCGGACTCAGCTCCAACGCACCCATCGTTGCCTCGGTGGCTCGCGCCGCAGCATTGGGGGCCGACACGTTGGTGATCGCCATTGCCACATCCGGTGGTGTCCTGCCCCCAGGGTATCGGGAGGAGATCCTGGTGGGCTTACGGTCCGGTATGAGCCTGGTTAACGGGCTCCATGGTAAGTACGCAGAGGATGTTGAGTTCGCTGCCGCACTGCAACCGGGTCGCTTCATCTGGGACCTTCGTACCGAACCGCCGGGTTTGGGAAGTGGCCGGGGGCGAGCCAACGATCTGAGCTGTCGCCGGGTTCTCACTGTTGGCACGGACATGGCCATAGGCAAGATGACAGCCTCACTCGAATTACACCGCAGTGCCCTCGCCACTGGCCTGCGGTCAGTGTTCTTGGCCACGGGGCAAATTGGTATCGCCATCTCCGGCGACGGTGTGGCACTCGACGCGGTCCGGGTGGACTTTGCCACGGGGGCCATCGAATCACTGTGCCTCCGTCACCCCGATGTGGACGTGCAGTGGGTGGAGGGACAGGGGTCCATATTGCATCCCGGATCGTCAGCGTGGTTGGGCATCATGCGAGGCGCTCAGCCCACCCATCTGGTGCTGGTGCATCGTGGCGGGCAACAGCGCATCGACACACTGGAAGAGTTCCCCATACCGCCGTTGCGCGAAGTCATTGCCGGGTATGAGGCCATCGCCGGTGCCAACCCCGCCTTCTCCCAGCCCAAAGTGGTGGCCATTGCGCTGAACTGCGGACACTTACGAGGTGACCATCAAGCGGCGCGCCAAGCATGTGAGGAAGTGGAGGCCCAAACTGGGCTGCCCACCGACGATGTGGTTCGCAACGGTGCGTCGCGGTTGCTGAATGCAGTCATGTCTTAGCGCTGTTCCAAAGACATGTACGGCAGTCCGGTAGCCTCGGCGGCCGTGCATCCCTTCCGATTCGGTATCCAACTCCGCAATGCTGCCGACGGTCAAGGGTGGCGAAACCAGGCCCGTAAAGCCGAGGATCTGGGGTATTCCACGCTGTTCTTGGCCGATCATTTTGGCGACGGATGGAATCCCACTGTTCCCCTCACCGTGGCCGCAGAAATCACCAGCGCGCTGAAAGTAGGTGCACTTGTGTATGCCAACGATTACCGTCATCCGTTGCTCATGGCCCGTGACATAGCCACCATGGATGTGTTGTTTCCCGGGCGTGTTGAGTTCGGCCTGGGAGCCGGCTGGATGACCACCGACTATGTGGAATCGGGGATTTCACTCGATGGGCCCGGTACCCGGATCGAGCGTATGGGCGAAGCGCTGGAGGTCATCACTGCACTATGGCGCGGCGACCCGGTTACCTTCGAGGGCAAGCACTACACGCTGAACGGGGCCCGCTGTGTTCCCAAGCCAGTGACGGTGGGTGGCCCCTCCATCACCATTGGCGGTGGTGGTCGCAAGGTGTTGTCGTTGGCTGCCAAGTATGCGGCCATCATCGGCGTCAATCCGGAACTCAGCTCCGGGGTGGCAGGGGTGGAGGCGGCCCAGACGGGTGTAGCGGCGCGCTACGAGGAACGCATCAGCTGGATTCGACAAGCCGCAGGAGCCCGTTTTGATGACATCGAGTTGCAACTGCTGGTGCAGTTCGAGCAGGTGGTTCCCAATCGCGCCGAGGTGTTCGCAGGTGTGGCCCCGCTGTTCTGCGTCACGCCAGAACAAGCGGCAGATATGCCCATCGTGCTCGTAGGTAGCGTTGACGAAATTTGTGATGATCTCGTACGCCGCCGAGAGCAGTTCGGGTTCAGCTACATCGTGTTGCACGAGATGGAGGCCATGGCCCCGGTGGTGGCGAAGTTGGCGGGTACGTGACGCCGCGCATCGGCCTATTCGGCGGAACGTTCGACCCTATACATGTGGCCCACCTAGCAGTGGCGGTGGCCGCCCGTCATCAACTCGGCCTGGACCGAGTGTTGCTCATGGTGGCCAATGTGCCGTGGCAGAAGGTGCAGTCGCGTGAGGTGAGTAACCCTGCGGCCCGCCTGGCAATGGTCCAAGCGGCGGTTGAGGGCCGTATCGGATTGGAGGCCAGCGACTTGGAGATTCGCCGGGGCGGCGACTCATATACGGCCGACACGTTGGGGCAACTGCACCGCCAAGGCGACTGTGACATCTTCCTCATCGTGGGTTCTGATCTGGTTGGAGAACTCACCACGTGGAAACGCTGGGCCGAGTTACCTGCGCTGTGCACACTGGCGGTGGCGTACCGGCCGGGGGAGACGAGCACCGCTGAAGCCGCTCTCGGATGGTCCAGCGTCGACATTCGGTTGCCGGCGTTGGAGTTGTCGTCGAGTGAATTACGACGGATGGCAGCCGACGGCCGCCCCCTGGATTTCTTGGTGCCCGATCCGGTGCTGGCCGTGATTGCCGAGCGTGGCCTGTACCGTGGTGCAACGCCATGACTCTTGCTGCCACGTCCGCTCTCCCCGCCGGGTCTCCCGGTCAGGCCCGTATCGGCTCCGCCGATTCTCCGTCTATTCGAGATCTGGTGTTGTTGGCCGCCCAGGTTGCCGATGACAAGAAGGCCATTGACCCAGTGATCCTCGACGTGGGCGAGGCGCTGTCGATCACCGAGGCATTCGTCATCGCCAGTGCCCCCAACCGCCGTCAGGTGGCCATGATTGCCGATGAGGTGGAGGCGGCCGTGAAAGCGGCCGGAGGCGGCGGCCCCATCAGCGTGGAGGGTTTGTCGGAAGCCAGTTGGGTGCTGCTCGATTTTGGCGCCTTCGTGGTACACGTGTTTCTCGATGAAACCCGCCGGTTCTACGACTTGGAGCGTCTGTGGCGAGAAGTGCCACGGATTGCTTGGACGCCACTACGGGGTCCGGAAGCCGACGCTGAGCCACACGGCGATGTGGACGCCACCGACCTGCAGCCCGAAGGGGTTGATAGGTGACGGCACCGGTGACCAATTGGTCATGTACCCCCGGAGCCCTCACCGCTGAATTGCTTGCTGCCCGTCAGGCAGAGAAGCGCTCCTTCCATATGCCCGGCCACAAGGGTGGTTGCGGAGCATCGACCCTGGCTCATGAGGTTCTGGGTTCTGCCGCCTTTGCGGCGGATCTGTCCGAG
>JANYHQ010000161.1 GCA_025358985.1 Acidimicrobiales bacterium | reverse complement strand
GGCATACCGGTGGTGCCCCCGGTGTACAGGATGTACAGATCGTCGGGTGACCAATCCCCGCCCATCACCTGCACCTCCGGCCGTTCCGCTGAAGCCGACGCCAACGCCTCCTCGTAGTCCACTGCACCGGGTAGCAAGGTATTGCCTGAATCGTCGGCCACCTGAAGCAGGATTTCTAGATGAGGTAGTTGATCGCGAATCTCGGCCAGCATCGGAGCAAATGCCGAGTGATACACCAAGATGCGGCAATTGGAATCGAGCAGCAGGTACCGCAATTCCTCAGCTACGTATCGGTAGTTGATGTTGAATGGCGCCACCCTGGCCTTGTAGGCGCCCAGCATGGCTTCCAAGTATTCGTTGCCGTTGTAGAGATAGATACCGAGGTGGTCTTGGCCCGATTCGTGGCCGTCGAGAAACTCGCGGCCCACCGGTATGGCCACGCCACGGGCGATGAGGTAGTTGGCCAGTCTGCGGGTGCGATCGGTGATCTGCGCCCATGTCCAGCGCTTGTCACCCCATACGATGCAGTCACGGTTCGGTATGGCGGCGGCGATTGCCTCGTGCACATGGGCCATGTTGAAGTCGGTCACGATGGGTGAGTATGGCTGAGTATGGCCTAGTTCTCCAACGGGAGTATGTCGGTGGCCAACAACTCCAGTTCGGTAGTCCAGTCGGTCGGTTCCACGATGGGGATGAGGACGAACTTGGAGTAGCCGTGATCGATGAACCCATTGATCTGCGCGCGTATGGCCTTGATGCCAACCGGGAACAGTTCCGAAAGGTCGGTGATGTCTGGTCGGCGGCCCCGGAAACGCTCCACGAGTGTGCCCGACAGTGGCGCACCGGATGAGTATGGGATGAGCACACCGAAATGCTCCGGGTCGATCTCCCGGTCGGCTTCGGTGGCGGCGGCCCGGACCTGATCGGCCAGCGCCCCGGACTCCGCAGGGGTGATGAAACTAGGCAACCATCCGTCGGCCAGCCGACCTACCCGCCGCAACTCTGACGGGGCGAAACCGCCCAGCCACACTTCCGGCGGCGATTGCTTGGGCTTGGGGCGCACGGTGATGTCGTTGAACTGGAAGAACCGACCATCGTGGCTCACCGAATCCTCAGTCCACAGCCGTCGAATCACAGCCAGCGACTCGTTGAAGATGGGAGCGCGATCCTCCCGGGCCACGCCGAAACCGGACTGCTCGCGGGCGTCGGCCACTCCCAACCCGAACGCCGGAAGTAAGCGTCCGTTGGAGAGCAGATCCAACGACGCCAGTTCCTTGGCCACGAGCACCGGATTGCGGCCGGGGAGCACCATCACACTCATGCCAAACTTGATCTTGGTGGTACGCCCGGCGGCAAAGGCCATGGCCACCACCGGATCGGGGGCATTGCCGTTGATGCGCTCGGAAAACCACACGGAGTCGAACTTCAACCGTTCCAAGTCGTCGATGAAGCGACCATAGCCAGCGGCATCTGCGGCCATCCCAGCGGTGCCCAACCCGTATCCGATGCGTACCTTCATGACGCGCAGTCCTTCATGGTGTGACCGTATCGTGCGTTGCGGGGCCGCCCAATTTGGCGGCCTTACCTGGAGGTGTAGCGACACGGCTATGGATGTTCAATTCACTCATGATGCGTTGGTGTCTGCCTCACCCACCATGATGCCTAAGTTAGGTTCCATGGTGATTGTGTGGCGCAAGCGGGACCGGTTGCTGAGGAGCGAACTGAGTGCGGGGACGGAGTTCGAGGGTCGGTGTTTAGACCGGGCACGACTGGTGGCGATGGACCTTCGGAACAAGAGCCTGGCCCGCTCAAGTCTTCGTGGCGCTGACTTGACCGAGGCGGACTTGCGTGGTGCGAACATGTGTGGTGCAGATTTGACCGGGGCTTTTTTGACGGGTGCCAGGTTGCGCGCAACTGATCTTCGAGGAGCCGTTCTTGATGGTGCGTACATGATTGCAACGGAGGCCGATGGCGCGTTGCTCGAAGGTGCATCGTTGAAGAAAGTGGTGTTCGATCAAGCAACGACGTGGCCATTTGGCTTCACTCCACCACGTCCGGAAGTTGGGAGATGGCACGGCGCTCGAAACGACTGACCCGCTCATGACCGGACCTAGGACCGGCTACATGCCTTGGGTGGTTCGAGGCCGATTCATTGATGTTTTGGTTGTGTTGGTGATTCATGTCGTATACAATCGAACACATGTTCGAGCATGGGAAGAGGTGGACAAGCGAGAAATACGAAGCGCCACCCAACCTCGGCGCCCGCCAACTCTGTTCCGTGGTGGTGGAACGGTTCCGTGAACGTGAACATGCTGACCTGCGACTGGCTGAGGCCATCAATGAGTGGGACACGGCAGCTGCGTGGTCAGCGGACGGGGCGTGTAGTGCACCGTCATGGTTACGCGCCCAGTTGGGTATCCGCCATGGTTCGGCGATCCAGTTGGTGCATCGTTCGCGCCGGTTGCGTTCCTACCCGACCGTCGCGGATGCAGTGAAAACGGGTGCGATCTGCCTTGAGCAAGCCAACATGATCTTGGCGGCCGTCGTCGCCCGACCAACGCATGCTGAACGCGACTTGGCGTTGTTGATCAAGCAAGTGTCGGAACTGTCCTACGCCGACGGGCATGCTGTGGTGGCCCACTGGAAAACGTTGGTGGACGCCGAAACCAGTCCCGAACCAGACGGGTCCACAGACTCCTTGCCGTCCGCGTTTCATGTATCACCAGGCTTAGACGGCGAGTTCGAGGTTCACGGTCACTTGGACATGTTGGATGGGTTGACGGTCACCACCGCCCTCACTCCGCCATCGAACTTGGTTCTATCGATGACCGCACGGCCGGCCAGAAACGTGCTGACGCGTTGGTGTTGATTTGTGGATACTTCCTCGACCACCACACCACGAGACCAACGTCTGGTGGTCAACGACCCCATGTGGCCGTCACCGTGGATTTGGTGGTGTTGGCCCGGACCCTACCCGGTAGGGCCATCGCCCCCCGGGTGAGTGCCGGATTGGATGCTGATACCGCCCGCCAACTCTGTTGCGATGCTGCTGTGAGCCGGGTGATCACCAACGGGAAATCCGAAGTGTTGGACGTGGGCCGCAAAACACGGGTCATCCCCACCGGGTTACGAACCGCCGTCGAACAACGAGACCGGTGCTGTCGTGAACCAGGATGCGACACACCCGCCTGGTTCAGTGAAGTCCACCACATCATCCACTGGGCTGATGGTGGAACCACCACCAGGTCCAACTGCTGCCTCTTCTGCCGAAAACACCACAAAATGATCCACCACGGCTGGACTGTCACCGGCGACGCCAACCACACCCTCACCTTCACCGCACCCGACGGCACCCTCTACTACTCCGACCCACCCGGATAACCAGCAGAAGACACCGGGAGACGCCGGTCGCTTCGACGCGCCCGCGAGCGATTTTCGTCTACTCCTGCGGATGGTCGTCGCCGGCCACTGGACCGCCAGACTGCGTGCACCGGGCTGCGTGGGCTAGTTGGGCAGTTGCCCCAATTAGTGAGGTGGGCCTGGAGCAATGCTGCTTTACTTCTCCGCCGTGCGCATTTGGCTTTGGTGCTTCGCCGGGCACTTTGCGCCTAGGGAGATTGTAATTGCTCCTTTCGTATAGCTCTTCTCACCGGCGACCGATCTGACAGACAACTCGACGCAACCCCGGCGTTGAACCTGGATTGCGCCCACCTTGATACCCCATGGCTGCTTCGGGTCAATGACGTTGCAAGGGCCGAACGTGAGCTTGTTCACGGGTGGGTCTTGCGGGGATCCGTAGAGCAGCACCGGTGAATTGTGTGTCCCTTGAACCGTGATCTCAATTCGCGAATCGGTCCTGAGCGCAATGGGAAATTTCATCCGGCCGCTACTGTTCCAGGGCACGGAATCTGAGACAACGGTGAAGTGCTGGGTGACCTGTTTGAAGTTCTCCGGCACGACGGCGACTCGATCGTCAAACGCGAAACACCCAATGGCCGCAGTGGTGATCGCAGTGGGTTGCGCCACACCCACCATGACACAGTTCAGAGACAACACGGCTGTGCCGAATCTGACTCCTACATGGGCCTGCGCTCGTCCTCTTCGTTTCCGTGCTCGGCGTCTGCGCTGTTGCTGTGTCACGACGAGGACTCCCATGCCCCTCAGTACCCCGCATGCTCGGGTCAGGTTCCCGAAAGGCTGCGTCCCGCCCAGTACTTGTCTCGCAGGAGGCGCTTGTAGAGCTTGCCCGTCGGAAGACGCGGCAATTCGGCTTCGAAATCGACGGTGCGCGGACACTTTATGGTGGCCAATTGGGACTTGCAGTAGGAAATCAACTCTGCCTCGATCTCGGCCGAGGCTGTGATGCCTGGCATCAGTTGCACCACTGCCTTGACCACCTCTCCGAGATCTTCGTCGGGCACTCCAAACACGGCCACGTCCGCCACCTTCGGATGCATGGTGAGCACGTTCTCCGTCTCCTGCGGATACACGTTGGCCCCTCCGGTGATGATCATGTACGCCTTGCGATCGGTGAGGAACAGGTACCCGTCGTTGTCCAGATAGCCCACGTCGCCGAGCGTTGACCAGCCCTGTGCATTGCGGCTCGATGCCGTCTTCTCCTCGTCGCCGAAGTAGCGATATGCGGTTGCGGTGGGACCCTCAAAAAAGATGGCGCCTGGCTCACCTGCGGGCATTTCGTGACCGTCGTCGTCTAGGATGTGTACTGCGCCCACGGCAGCTCTTCCAACGGTGCCGGGGTGAGCCAACCACTCCTCACTCCCAATGGCGGTAGAGCCACTGCCTTCCGTGCCGGCGTAGTACTCGTACACGATAGGACCCCACCATTCGATGATCGCTCGCTTCACCGGGACGGGGCATGGCGCCGCTGCATGGATGGCCACACGATGGCTGCTGAGGTCGTACTGGTGGCGCACCTCTTCTGGCAGCTTCAACAGACGGTTGAACATGGTGGGCACCCATTGGCTATGTGTGATGGCGAAGCGCTCGATGCAGGCAAGCGCCTCTTGAGCGTCGAAGCGCTCCATGACATGCACAGTGCCACCCAGACGCTGCGTGTTGATGGTGAACCCCAGTGGGGCGGCGTGATAGAGCGGCGCCGGCGACAGATAGTGCATGCCGGGACCACCGGAGTAGGCCACCTTCAACGACATGGAAACACCCACATCGTCACGCGGATGCTGTCCACTGAGTGGTCGCCACACACCCTTGGGGCGACCCGTGGTTCCCGACGAATACAGCATGGACTGCCCGGCAGTCTCAGTATCGAGTTGCTCGCATGAAGACGCAGCCATTGCCCCTTCATAGGAATCGAAGCCGTCCCCGGCTCCCCCGATTGACAAGCGGGTGGTTACTCGGCTGTGGTCGCCGTCGTGCAGGGCGTGGGCGGCCAGGACACGTTTTCCGGCGGAGACAATGAGTGACCGGGCCTCGCAATTGTCGAGGATATATGACACCTCCGGCGCAGTGAGATGGGAGTTGATGGCTGTATAGAACAGGCCGGAGCGTTCAGCCGCCCAACACACCTCGAAGAACTCGGGCACGTTCTCCACCAACAAGGCGACGTGGTCACCAGGACGCAGACCCTGCGCACACCAAAATTGCGCCAATCGATTCGACCGTTCGTCGAGTTCACCCCAGGTCACCGTGTGGCCCGATCCGGTCATCACCACCGCAGGTACGTGTCGACCAATGGTGTCTGCGTCTCCGGGGTACATGGTGGTGACCCTATCGACCCAAGCCGTCCCCCTTCCAGGCCTATCGTCACAGGAGCTATGGACCCAAGTCACGACATGCCCCCCATCTTCAGCGCCAAGGCGTACGACGAGCCCTCGGTGTTTCAAGTGGAGAACCTGTTGCGGGAGGGTCGCCGCCAACGTCGTCGCAGCGAGAGGCCGGTTCCGGCGGTGTGCCTGCTTGATCCTGATGGGGACGTGGTGCGCCACCTGCAGGCCATGGGTGATGGGGAATTTCATGACGGATGGTCGTGCTACCACACGCAATTGTGGGTGACGCATACGGGTGGAATCGAGATCGGCATCGTGGGATGTGCGGTGGGTTCGTCGTATGCGGTGTTGGTGGCCGAGCAATTGGCGGCATCGGGTTGCGCGCTGGTGGTGTCGATCACGTCTGCCGGTCGCATCGTGGCCCTGGGTGAACCGCCGTACTTCGTGATCATCGAACGGGCTCGGCGTGACGAGGGCACCAGCCTGCATTACATGAAACCGTCGGAGTGGAGCGTACTCAACGCGGAATTGCTGTCGAAGTTGGTGGGCGGTCTGGGTGGTGTGGATGAGCCTGTGCATTTTGGGGCATCGTGGACCACAGACGCTCCGTTTCGCGAAACTACGTCGGCGATTTCTGAGGCAGAACTGGCGGGTGTCCACGCCGTCGAGATGGAAGCGTCGGCGCTGTATGCATTCGCACAGGCCCGAAGGGTTCATGTGGTGTGCGTAGCTCATGTCACCAATACCCTCGCCGTGGACGGTGACGATTTCGAAAAAGGGGAAGCGGACGGTACCCATCGGATTCTGGGTCTTGCTGCTGCTATCGCTCGCCGACTGGGACACGGCTGAGGTACCCTCGCCGCCTGTGAACCTGGAGACACAATGAGCCAAGACAGCGCTGCTGCGCCTACTGACATCTTCACCGACAATGAGCGGTGGGGTGATCTTGCTGACTGGCACAACACTGCGCTGGAGCTGCATTCTCAAGGTGGACTGCACCGCATCGAACGAGAAGGGTTCGACCCGTTCTGGGCAGTGATTGATCACGCTGCAGTGTTGGACATCGAACGCCAACCGGAGTTGTTCACCAACGGCCCCGAGCCGGTGCTGGCCAACCAGTGGGCCATTTCGGCGCGTCAGCTGGAAATCAAGACGCTCATTCACATGGATGCCCCGCAACACCATTTATATCGACACCTCACCAGCGACTGGTTCAAGCCCGCCAGTATGCGCCGCCTCAACGATCGACTTGACGAGCTCAGCCGTGAAGCAGTGGCCAAGCTCGAAACCATGGGTGGCACTTGCGACTTTGCCACCGACATCTCAGGGCCGTATCCGTTGCAGGTGATATTGCGCATTCTGGGTTTGCCCGAGTCCGACTATCCGCGAATGTTGATGCTCACCCAACAGTTGTTTGGCCAAGAGGACCCCGATATGCAACGGGGTGAAATCAGCCCGGAGATGCAAGCCCAGATCATCGGGGACTTTTACAACTACTTCTCCACCATCACTGCGGAGCGTCGGGCCACTCCCACCGACGATCTGGCCAGCCTCATCGCCAACGGCCTGATTGACGGCGATGCCATGCCGGATCTGGAAACCATGGGCTATTACGTCATTGTGGCCACGGCCGGGCACGACACCACGTCGAGTGCAATGGCTGGTGGGCTGCAAGCGTTGGCCGACAACTCGGACCAGTTGGCCAAGCTGCAAGCTCATCCCGAACTGTTGAACAATGCCGTTGAAGAGATGATCCGATGGACAGCTCCCGTGCGTCATTTCATGCGGACCGCCCAGGCCGATACCGAGGTGCTCGGTCACACCATTGCCAAGGGCGATTGGCTGTACCTCTCTTATAAAGCTGCCAACATCGATCCGAAGGTGTTCACCGACCCGCTGCGCTTCAACATCGAACGACCCAATGCCGATCGCCAGATTTCATTCGGTTACGGCGTACATTTCTGTCTGGGCGCCCAACTAGCCCGCAATGAGTTGCGGTCGCTGTTCTCGCATCTTGTGCCGCGGCTTGCGTCACTGGAGTTGGCGGGTGACCCCACCACCATGAAGACCACGTTCGTGGGCGGTCACAAGACGCTGCCCATTCGCTACACGCTGCGGTTCTAAGGGGCAGCGCTCAACACAAGGATGGCGAGCTGCGTACGTGACCGTACGTCGAGCTTACGAAACACTTTGCCGAGCGTGTTCTCCACCGTCTTGGGGCTGAGAAACAACTCGTCGGCGATCTCGCGGTTGCTCAAGCCGCGCGCAGCCAACATCGCCACCTCGAGCTCACGATCCCCCAACAGAAGCGTAGGACTGATCGATGATGGCGTGCTGGGCTGCTGGCCCAGTGCGCGACAACGGGTAGCCCATATCTTGGCTCCGAGGCGCTCAAAAGTGGTAAGTGCACTGAGCAGCGCGTCAGCGGGATCAGCGCCGTTGGTCATCTGCCATTCGCCAAACAGCATCTGAGTGCGGGCCACCTCGAACGGGGCACCCACTTGCTCACCCAGTGCAATCGATCGGGCAAAGGATTGCTCCGCTCGCTCAGACGGCCCGAGTAGGGCATCAGCTCGGGCCACAATCATCAGCGCAGAAACTCGCCCGGTGAGATGAGCGTCGGCCTCCAATATTGAACGTACGCGTACTGCCTCGGCTAGCCGATTACTGCGCCAATACGCCTCAATGAGATCTCCCGACCACCAGATGTACCCGGGATCGCGCACGCTCGATTGCTCCATCACGTCGGCGATGAATGCGAGCTGGTGGATGGCTTCACGATGGTCGTCGACAGACAATGCCAACAGGCCCAGTGCGTGGCGGGCCCACACCACGAGCACCGTCGATCCCAACTGCGACGCGCTGTCCACCACGGTGTTGGCGTGATCCCGGCATTCGTCCACCATTCCTAGGTGGGCCTCCACGCGCGAGCACAACGCCAACGAACTCAGTGTGGCCCAACTGCGGTCATCAGGGTCGTCGTAGTGATCGCCTGCTCGACGCGCATCTACGTAGGAGGAAGGCCAATGTCCCATCCGTAGCGCCGCTTCGGAACCAACGGCATACGCAAAGGCCAATGTGGCATCTTTGCCTGCCGCCCGAGCGCGACGAATAACCGCGCTCACCATGGTGTGGGC
>JANYHQ010000148.1 GCA_025358985.1 Acidimicrobiales bacterium | reverse complement strand
TCGGTGGCCAGGTACAACTCGCTGGCGTCCTTGAGCAGGGCCTTGAGCTTGGCCACCTGCTGCTTCTTCTCCGGCGACACCACATACAGGGGGGCGAAACCGTGGTCAACGTCCACTCCCAGCTTGGCCCAGGCCTGACCTTTGTACTCGGCGGGCACGTCGGCGGCACTTCGAGGAAGGTCGCGGATATGGCCGATGGAGGACTCCACCACGAAGTCGGCCCCGAGGAAACCGGCGATGGTCTTGGCCTTGGCCGGAGACTCGACGATGACCAACGGACGGCCGTCTGCCGGGGGTCCCTTGCGGGCGCGAACGGGGGGAGAGGTACCTGCCACAGTGCCTGGACCTTCATCGCCAAGTACTGCTCTTGTCAAGAGCGGATGCGTCACCCCTTGAGAACGAGGCGGCCCAACGGACTGTTTCCAAACCTCATGGGTATCCACGACGAACCTTCTGAGGGGGTGTAAACAAGCCTTTTCCTACGTGACTTCCCCCACGAAAGGGAGTTTTTCCCGTGAAGATCCGTCTCATCGCTGCGGCCGCCATGATCATGGTGCCACTTGGCTACATCGTCCCCGGCGCGTCGGCCCAGACTGGGGATGCACAAGTCCGCATCGCCCATTTCTCGCCGGACGCCCCTGCTGTGGATGTGTACGTCGACGCCAAGAAGGTGTCCAACAACGTGGCCTATGAAAAGGCCTCCAACTATCTGGCCTTGCCTACCGGTAGCCACGTGGTGGAGATCCGCGCCACCGGCACCGCCCCGGACTCCGCTCCAGCCGTGAAGGCCAGCATTGATGTGGCCGCAGGTAAGGCCTACACCGTGGCCGCCGTCGGCAAGTTGGCCAACATCCAAGCCAAGGTGTACACCGACGACAACACGCCGCCCCCGGCGGGCAAGGTAAAGCTGCGGGTACTGCACAACGCCCCCGACGTGCCCGCCATCGACGTAGCCGTCAAGGGTGGGGCCACGGTGGTGTCGAAACTGTCGTTCCCCGATGCATCGCCATATCTGCCGCTTGACCCCGGCACCTACGATCTCGAAGTACGGGCGGCGGGAACCACCACTGTACTTCTGGCCAGCACCGTGGTGCTGCAGCCGGGCGGTGTGTATACGGTGGCCGCCATTGGTGGAGCCGACAAACCCCCGAAGTTGCGCGGCCTCATCGACGTGCCGGCCACTGGTACGGCCACATCCACCACCACAGCCGCAGTAGCCGCCGGTGGTACTCCCACCAGCGTGGCCACTGGCACCTCTACCGCACCCGCCACCACCAAGGCTCCGGCCACCACCACCGCTGCTGCGACCACGGTTGCCACCACTGTTCCAGCCACCACCCGGCCGGCTCCCACTACCGCTGCGGCCACCACACTGGCGGCCACCACGGTGCCGGACACCACCTCTGCTCCCGACACCACGACCGCAGCGGACACCACTGCGGTCCCGGACACCACTGCGGCACCGGACACCACGTCTGCGCCCGACACCACTTCGGTCCCGGACACCACCACTACTGACACCACTCCTGTTGGTGGCGTGCCGTCCGGCGGTGGCGGTCTCTCCGGAGGCGGCGGCGCACTTGGACTACTGGCCCTCGGTGGCACCGTTGCAGCCGCATTGGCCCTCGCCCTCCAGCGTCGGCGCCGCTACACCCGCTGAGTAGCGGGCCGGGCCCCGTTTCATCGGCTCATGACCAAGCCCATACCCAAACACTCGCGTGTTCCGGCCCGTCGCTTGCGGCGGGCCGAGCCGCGCCACGTACGCCAGCCAGCGGTGAGTTTCGGGGCCATTGGGACACTGGCGGTGACCGTGGCCGGCGTGGCCGTGGTGGCCACCTCCACCTACGGGTTCGTTCCCGGAGCGGCATCGGCATCGGACTCGTCCACCCCGTCGGTGGAGGCTGTCGCAAAAGGTCCCGCAACCCTGGCTGACGCCTCGATCCAAGGCCGACGCCTCGGCATCTCGGGATCGGGAACCGCCGCCGTCAGTACCGTTGACGTCCAAGCCGCCGAGTTGGCGGGTGAGCCGGCGTTTGTATCGATCCCATCAACCGGTATCACCAGTGGCCTGATCGA
>JANYHQ010000136.1 GCA_025358985.1 Acidimicrobiales bacterium | reverse complement strand
GGTCGGCGGCGTCATCTCGACTACTGCGCTCACCACCCCTCCGGCCGAGGCTGCACCAAACATCTCGTTTGCAAATGGCGTCCTCACGATCGAGGGTGATGCTGGTCCGAATGTGTTGATCGTCGGTCGGCTTGCCGATGGCACGCTCACGCTAAACGGCGCGGTCGTGCTCGACGGCACAGTCACGATTCTCAACACCTCGGTCGTCCACATTGATGGAGGCGCAGGTGACGACACGCTACGAGTTGACGAGACCGGTCAGATGCCCACGGAGGACTTCTTCGGCGGTGACGGAAACGACAAAATCAGCGGCTCTTCCCAACGCGACAACCTTTCTGGTGGGGCGGGTGCGGACACCATTGACGGCAACATCGGCGACGACCACATCGACGCTGGCTCCGGAAACGACAAGGTCTCCGGCGGCCCAGGCAACGACTCGGTAAACCTCGGTCCTGATTCCGATCAGTTCATCCGCAACAAGGGTGACGGCACCGACCACGTCGACGGAGGCCTCGGCACTGACACGCTGATTGAACATGGCTCAACCGCCCAAGAATCGTATGTCGTATTCCCAAATCCGGAAATCGTTGGTACCGCACAAACCGGGTTCAAGGTGGAGCACTTCGACGAAATCGTCACCGAAAACGTCACGATGTTTGCGTCCGACGTCGAACGCCTCAAGGTCGACCTGCGTCGAGGGTTCGATGCCTTCCAAGTTGCCCCCGGCGTGTCGCCTGCCGATGTGGACGTTATCCAAGTCACGTTTGATCCGTCCGATCCTGATGAGGGCGTCGATCGTGTCGACGTCTTTGGTACTTCGGCCGATGATCGAATCCGCGTCGTGGACTACAACCAAGGGGTCCAGGTTTTCGGTACGACACCGTCGGTACAGATCTTCAGCGCAGACGTTGTCGCCATCGACGCGCTCGCAGGAAACGATGTCGTTGCGGCCGCAACGCTGGACAATACCGAGACCCTCTTGAAGATGTTCGGCGGGAGTGGCAATGACACGCTCATCGGTCATCCCGGCCCCGACTTTCTTGTCGGTGACGTCGGCAACGACCACCTTGAAGGCCGGGGCGGAAACGATTTCCTGGACGCCGCCCCTGGTAACGACGTGGTCATTCCCTGACCCGATCCGCAGCACTGTGGCCAGTTCCATGACGGCCAAACATCACAAAAAGACAACCAAACACAAGGAGAAAAACAATGAAACCATTCAATACCAGGGCGGGCCGACTCTGCGCCGTTGCTCTGCTCGCCGCCGCAGTCGTTGCGCCAATTGCGACAAGTCAAACGGCAGGAGCAATTGTCGGAGGCACTGGCACGACGCCATCGGTCTTCCCGTTCTTTGTGCGGGTATACACCCCTTCGGCCTCTTGTGGTGGCACAGTAATTGCGCCCGATACGGTACTCACCGCCGGCCACTGCGTGGCGGGTGCCGCGCCTTCCGACGTGACGGTTTACGTGAGCGACGCCCAGCCTCGCCAGGCCACTGCCATCATGGTCCACCCCTTGTACCAAAAGTCCATCTTGGCCGACGTAGCAACCCACGACCTCGCTCTCGTGTCACTCACACCCGGCGCCACTCAGAATGTGGCCAGTGTGCAAGTGGGTGCACCTTGGCAGGCCGAGTATCGAGCAGCCGGACGCGAGGCTTGGATGGTTGGTCACGGACGCACGAGTGCGAATAGTTCCACAACCAGTGACCTTCGCTATGTGCAAACGGTGATCCGTAGCGACGACTTCATGGACGGTATTTTCAACCGCTGGTGGACACCGGACTACTGGACGAGCGAACTCAACATCGGTGCGGGAGGGTCACAAAAGACCACCTGCTTCGGCGACAGCGGTGGCCCACTGCTCATCGCTGCAGGAATTTGGGTACAGGTCGGCGTCACCAGCTTTGTGTGGCCCGGCTGCAGCGAAGCTGGCGCCTTTGCCGAACTATCCGGCCCGCAACTCGCCTGGATCGCTGAGCACGTTCCCTCCATCCGTGACAAGTGGGGACCGTGCACCACTCCCCTTGGCAACGCCGGATATTCCCTGTCGCATTACAGCCCTACCTCGGTAGGTTCAGGCAAAGACGGCCCATACTTCTGGGACATCAGTTGTGTGGGAGATCCGCTGCCGCCACCCCCACCGCCTCCGCCGCCGGTATGCCGCGGCCGAAATTGCCAGGAGCAGTAGGGCCCGACAGGTCCTTCTCCGCGTGCTTTCGACAAAGCCTCCCCGACCAGTTGCAGTTCGAGGAGGCGTAAAAGTTTTGTGACCGAGCGCCATGATGTTTGGGTTCTTTGCTCGGCCCGGCTCTGGCTTGCCGAGTTATGGCCTCCGGCCTACTTGCGACTGTTGCTGGGGGATGGGCGCAGGACGTTCGTCATCAAAGGTGCTTGCCAAACTTCCGGATTAGTGGCTTGGCATGATCGAGTGGGAGCGTGGATCGAACCTGTTCTACGGATACTCGTTCGTGACCGCCTTCGATGCCTCGGCTGGAAGATCACAGGGTTCAGCCACTGCGCCGGAGGGCTCTTGAATCAGCGCTGACGGCTGATGGCTGGGCATCACATTCAACCGATTCTCGGGATCGCCAACGTTGGGTACTTAACAGCTAGCAGTATGCGTATCTGGGATGTTCAGCATCGTGTCGACGCCAAGGAAGGTCCATCAACGGTGGCTTGGGTGTTTGCGGCCTTCTTGGTTGAGGCCGGTTGATCCTGCTCGGGGCAGCTGTGGCGGTTTGCGCGCAGCTGTGGCGCCCACCCGCCAACTACACGCCACAGGCGCGCGCAATCCGCCACAACTTCACCTGAAAAACGACACGTGACGATTCGAACAGGGCCAAAATTTCCTGCGTGGGTGTTTCCGGTGCAGTGCGTACTTTGGCGCCGCTACGGGCGACCGCTACGGTTTGGGCCGTGCGTAGCCCCCGTGACTTCTTCAAGCCCTTGGCCGTCGGTGCTCCCGAGCCGGTCCGTGAGATTCCCTTCCGACCCAGCAGGGTGGTGCACTTCTTTCCGCCGCAAAACGCCAAGGTGGTGGCCAAGCTTGACACGGTGATCCCCACGGTCGACATCCTGCTGGGCAACCTCGAAGATGCCATCCCCATGGCCGACAAGGAAGCAGCCCGCGCCGGGCTCATCAACGTGGCCCGCACCGTGGACATGGGCTCCACCCAATTGTGGACCAGGGTTAACAGCCTGGACTCGCCATGGGGGTTGGACGACCTGGTGACCCTGGTGACCGAGATCGGCGACAAGCTCGATGTGATCATGGTGCCCAAGGTGGAAGGCCCGGAGGACATCCACTACGTAGACCGCTTGTTGGCTCAGTTGGAGGCCAAAGCCAAGCTTCAGAGACCGATTCTCATTCACGCAATCCTGGAAACGGCCCGGGGGGTAACCAACATCGAGGCCATCTGCGGCGCCTCGCCCCGTATGCAGGGCGTGTGCCTAGGACCCGCCGACCTGGCCGCCAACCGCCGTATGAAAACCACTCGCGTCGGTGGTGGCCACCCCGACTACATCGTGCGCGCTGACCCCGACCCGGCCAATCCCGATGCCCCCCGCACCACCTATCAGCAGGACCTGTGGCACTACACCATCGCCCGTATGGTGGACGCCTGCGCCACGTTTGGCATCCTGCCGTTCTACGGCCCGTTCGGTGACATCAAGGACACGGTGGCGTGCGAGGACCAGTTCCGCAACGCCTATCTCCTCGGCTGTGTGGGCGCATGGAGTTTGCATCCAGTACAGATAGACATTGCCAAGCGGGTGTTTAGCCCTCGACCAGCCGACGTGGCCCAAGCCCAACGGGTGATCGACGCCATGGGCGACGGCACCGGCGCCATACTGCTCGACGGCAAAATGGAAGATGACGCATCCGTGAAGCAGTGCAAAGTAGTAGTGGATTTGGCGCGCCAATTGGCCGCCCGTGATCCGGAGTTGGCCGCTAGTTATGGGTTCTCCGCATGACCGATAGTTCTCTGCGCCCTCGCCGATCGGTGTTGTACATGCCGGCCGCTAACGAACGGGCGCTGGAGAAGGCCAAATCCATTGCCGCCGATGCCATCATCTTCGATCTCGAGGATGCAGTGGCTCCCGACGCCAAGGACGCCGCCCGTCCCAACGCCTGCGCTGCGGCCTCATCCGGGCAGTACGGCACTCGCGAGCTCACTATCCGCTGCAACGGTTTGGACACTCCGTGGGGGGCTGCTGATGTAGCTGCG
>JANYHQ010000112.1 GCA_025358985.1 Acidimicrobiales bacterium | reverse complement strand
CGAGGCGGTGGCCGACAGGGTAGCCCGCTCGCCGGTGACGCCCAACGTACCCACCCCGTACACCCACCCCCTCGAAGTGGATGAGATGAGCCGCAGTCGCTCATCCGACGAAGTGGGCGCCGCCAACAGAATGGTTTCAATGCCATGAGCTTCACCGGTGCTGGTCCATCCCCCGCACTCCTCCACCGGAAGATCAGGAAGGATGGTGCCACTCACACCATGATCAGCCAATAAGCGCGCATATCTCTCATGGCCGGCTCGGAAAGCAATGTTGTACGACGTCATGGCCACCAGCGGAACGTCAACATCAGCGGTGGACAACTCGGCCAGCACACTGAGTGGGGTAGCCCCCCGTTGCAAAGCCAACACCGACGCCGCCTGAATCACCGGACCATCCATAACCGGATCACTGAACGGAATACCGATTTCTATGGCATCGGCCCCAGCCGCCGCCGCCGCCCGCACCGCATCCACCCAATCATCACTGACCCCACCGGTGATGAACGGCACCAACAACTTGCGACCCTCAGCGCGCTTACGAACAAAGGCAGCCTCGATACGATCCGCGCTCATCGACTGGGACAGCCTTCACACACGGGCTCACATGGTTGGGTACGACACATGGCCAAGCGTTGCATGACCTGCTCCGCGTCTTTGTCACCGCGCCCCGACATGTTGATGAGCACAGTGGAACCCTTGGCAATCTCGCCGCTCGACGCCGCCCGCACCAAATAGGCAATGGCGTGAGCGGGCTCCAAAGCGGGAATGATGCCCTCCATCCGGGCCAGTAGTTGCAACGCATCCAACACCTCATCATCAGAGGCCGGAACGTACGTGGCGCGACCAGTGGCGGACAGATGGGCATGCTCGGGACCCACTCCGGGGTAGTCCAATCCGGCCGAGATGGAGTGGGCCTCCTGCACCTGCCCGAACTCGTCTTGGAGCAAATAGCTCTTCATACCGTGCACAACCCCGGGGATGCCTCGGCCCACGGCAGCACCACCGGCTGGTTCCACCCCCACCAGTTTGGCGTTGGTGTCCACGAACCCCGAGAAGATCCCCGCCGCATTGGACCCACCGCCCACACAGGCAATGACGTAATCAGGATCGGCCCCATCAAGAATGAGCCGACTCTGCTCGTAGGCCTCGTCACCAATGATGCGCTGGAACTCGCGCACCATCCACGGATATGGATGCGGACCCATGACCGATCCAAGGAGGTAATAGGTACTGCGTACTGAAGCTAACCACTCGCGCATGGCGTCGTTCACGGCATCCTTGAGCGTCTTTGACCCCGAGTGCACAGGACGCACAGTGGCCCCCAGCAACTTCATCCGAAACACATTGAGTGCCTGGCGATGTACATCAACTTCGCCCATGTACACCACGCACTCCAGGCCGAACAGCGCACACGCCGTAGCCGTGGCCACCCCATGCTGGCCCGCACCCGTCTCGGCAATGATCCGAGTCTTTCCCATCCTGCGAGCCAACAGCGCTTGGCCGATGACATTGTTGATTTTGTGACTACCGGTATGGGCCAGATCCTCACGCTTGAGCAGAACCCGAACGCCGAGATGTTCCGACAACCGAAAACACTCCGTGACGGGAGTAGGCCGACCGCCATAGTCACGCAGGATGCGGCGGTACTCGCTGATGAAGGCCGGATCCGCCCACGCTTCACGGAACGCCGCCTCGAGCTCGATACAGGCTGGCATCAGCGTCTCGGGGACGTAGCGGCCTCCGAACTCCCCGAAGCGCCCGTCGGCACTTGGATCTCCCATCAGCGACGGAAGCGAAGAGAGCGATGGCAGGGATGGCTCGGTAATCATGTGAGGTGAAAGTCCCCGGGGGTACGTTGCAACCGAGCCCCGTTGGCTCGGCATCCGATCTTCCTACAGGTCGTCCTGCCAGTCGTACGGGAAATCGATTGAGGTGGGGTCGAACATGGGCTGAAGCACCTCGGTCGAGTCGGGATCGTCGATGCTGGCGCCCTTGGCGGCCCGGATGAAAGCACGCACCTTGCGGGGGTCCTTGTGCCCCGGCGCCCGTTCCACGCCGGTGGACACGTCCACCCCCCACGGCTTCACTTGGGCAATGGCTTGAGCCACATTGGCCGCCCGCAGACCGCCCGCCAGGATGAGCGGCAGCCGGGACGGGAGATCCTCCGCCAGCGACCAGTCGAAGGTTTCGCCCGACCCGGCCACTGCCCCGTCGATCATCACGGCCCGGATGCGGTAGCGGCTGAGCTTGTCGAGCTGCGGATCGCCAGCCTTGAAGGCCTGGATCACAAACGGTACGTCGGCCGACACAATGGCCGACACCTCCGGCGCCTCATGACCATGGAGTTGGGCCCCACCCAAGCCGCAGCGCTGCACCACCTGCACCACCCGCTCTGGTACCTCATCTTTGAACACGCCGATGGTGAGGATGTCAGCGGGCAGGCGCTTCACGATGTCAGCCACCCGGGCGGCCGCCACCTGGCGGATGGATCCAGCGGCGAACACAAATCCGAGTGCGTCAGCACCCATGGCCACCGACAGCAATGCATCTTCTTCCGTGGTGATGCCGCAAATTTTC
>JANYHQ010000064.1 GCA_025358985.1 Acidimicrobiales bacterium | reverse complement strand
CGTTGTGTGCACACTTTCCATCAAACAGCCTCCTGATGCGTCGTTGTGACGATCAAGACGACGCAGCACAACAAAATGTGACAAACGACGTTGGTCGTCACACAACGGTGTTGACTCCTACCTCGGCCCACGAGCAGAGGGTCAGGTGGTGAGGCACCACCCGTACGATGAACCCATAGCCGGCTCGGCTGGTGTGGGCGCAGTGGCAGTGGCAGTGGCGGCGACGGTCGAAGGCGGTCGATTCATCCGCGGCCGTGGCGCAGGAGTCGTCCGGAGTACGTCGCCGTCTGCTCGTCGTTCTCGATGGTGACCTGGCCGTTCACGAGGACCGCTCGATACCCGGTGGCCCGCTGTACCCGGCGCCATTCGCCACCGGGAAGGTCATGAACCACCTCGTTGGGACCGACGCTGAGACCTACGGGGTCGTAGACAATGATGTCTGCGGGCCCCCCTTCACGCAGGGTGCCCCGGCCCCGGAACCCTGCCAGTTGCGCGGGCAGGGCGGACAGCCGCCGATGAGCCTCCTCGTAGGTGATCCATTCCTTGTCCCGCACGTGGTTGGTGAGCGTCTCCGTTGGATAGCGACCAGCGGTGAGGAACTTTGTATGCGCGCCGCCGTCCGACACTCCCAGCAGCATGTGCGGATATTGGACGATCTCGCGGAGCAAATCGGAGTCGCCCTGGGGCGGCGACGCATAGAACAGTGTGTCCAAGCCGTCAGCCACAGCAACGTCGAGCATGGCATCGACGGGATGCTGGCCGGTGAGCGCAGCCACCTGCGCCACCGACATCTCCCGGAAGCGCTCGGTCGCGGGAGTACGAGGCGAGAGGATGGTCACCGTTTCGAGCGGCGCGGTGGCGATCTTCGGGAGGTTTTCCTTCAGCGCCTGCCGCCGGGCCGGATCCCCCAGCTTGGCCAGACGCTCGGCCTTGGAACCCATCGTGGCCTCCATCCAGGCGTTGGAATCGTCGTAGAGATTCCAGTCCTCGAACGTGAAGGTGAACCCCGCGTCCGTGGTGACCCCCTGGCCGTAGACCGGGATGCCGCGCTCACGACATCGCTCCAGCCACTCGATCGCCCGGCGATGCACGTGCGGCCGATCCTGGAACACCTGTACGACGTTGTGCAGCAGCGGGCGACCTGAAGTCGAGGCCAACGCTTCCAGGTGGGCCATATCGTGGCGGACGTCGTGGGTCGTCAACGTCATCTGCACGACACCTTCATTCCGCTCGGCCAGTACTCGGGCCATCACCAGACACGTCTCGTCGTTCATCATGTCCGTGGGCATGGGTGTCCCGTCCCAGTCGCGCTGCACCGCAGCCGGACCCGTCGGCGGCAGCCGCTGAGCCGACCACCCGCATCCACCCGCGTCCATGGCCTCGTGCAGAAGCTTGGCGATGAGGGCATGCTCGTCGTCGGTGGGTCGTCGCCCCGACTTGGCGCCCTCCAACCCCAGCACCTTCACCAGCAGCGGACCGGCAGGGACGTACGGCAGCACGTTGACCGCCTTGGGCGTGCGCGCCAGACTGTCGAGATACTCGGGGAAGGTGCTCCAGTCCCACGGCATGCCCAACTTCATGGACTCATACGGGATGGCCTCCACCCTCGTCATGGACCGCATCGCATACTCGCGCTGGTCCGGCTCCACGGGCGCGAACCCGAAGCCGCAGTTGCCGATGGCCACGGAGGTGACGCCGTGCCACCCGGACAGCGTGCAATACGGGTCCCAGAACACCTGAGCGTCGTAGTGGGTGTGAAGGTCCACGACGCCGGGGGCGATGTGCAAGCCCGACGCGTCGATGACCCGATCCCCCTCCGCCGCATGAACACGCCCCACCGTGGCGATCCGTCCATCGCGGATACCGACGTCACCGCTCACCCGCGGCGACCCCGTCCCGTCGAAGATCAATCCGTTCTTGAAAACAACGTCGTAGCTGGCTGACATGAGCCCCCCTGTCGTCGAGCCCACCATGACAGACCGGCGCATCGGATTCCAAACGCGCCGCTGCCGCCCGGGATGCTCAGCGCAGGATGATCGTTCCCATGTTCATGATGCCGTTGGGATCGAACGCCCTCTTGACAGTCCGTTCACTTCGATGACGCTCATGAGACGCCGACGACCTCGTCGTCGCTTAGCGCTCGAGCCTCCACTGCCGCTTTGGCTTTGGATGGCGCGGTGTGCTCGTTGGTGGACGAGCCGAGAAGCTGTAGCGTCCCCGCCTTGAGGTGGTCGCGGATCTCGCGTCGGACCACTTTCGCGAGAACGCTTCGTGGTAGGTCGGCCACGACCACGATCTGGTCCGGCGTATCGCCCGGAGCCACATGCTTGGCGATGAGCATGCGCAGCTCGATGGCAAACCCCTCGCAGTCCGCAGCGATTCGATCCGCGTAGTGGCGGCGAGGTGATACTACGAGAATCGCCGCGTCTCCGACCTGCACCATGCAGCATTCCTTGACCGCCTCGTGTTCATGTATGACTTCTTCCACCTTGCGCGGGTAGGTGACTGTGCCCGAGGAGCGACGCACTACATCGGCCAGACGGCCCATCACGTGGAGCCGATTGTCGGCATCGATGTAGCCGACATCACCGAGCGCAAACCACTCTGCCGGGGCATCTTGAGGCCCGGCACCGAGATACCCGTCGAACACCGTCGGGCTCTTCACGAGGATCCGCCCGATCGCGCCTGTCGGCAGCACGCGTTCGGCGCCGTCGACGATGCGAACACCAACTTCGCCGATCACCGTTCCAGCGGATGCGAGGATGTCGCGCGCAGCTGGTTCGCCATTCGCGTCCACGTGCTGGTGCGGCTGGAGCATCGACACCGGCGGCATCACTTCGGCGCTGCCGTAGCCCTGCTGGAGGATCGGGCCGAAACGTCGGATCGCCTCCGCGATCTTGGCCGCGGGCATGATCTCCGAACCGTAGATGACATTCGTGAGAGACGACATGTCGTACGCTCCGGGTTCGAGGTCGAGGAGATCTATCAACATGCTCGGGGTCAGGAAGAGTCGAGTGATGCGATGTAGTTGTACCTGCTCCGCCAGCGCCGCCGCCTCATATCTCGGAGCGATCACCAACGCTCCACCGCTCAGCAGCGTTGGGAGAATGAGCCCACTGCCTGCACCCGTCAAAGGGATTCCAGCCATGGCCACGTCGGGCGCCGAGCCGAGTTCGATCCGGACATTCTTGATCACCAACTGCATGCTGGCGATCAGTTTGCCGTGCCCGGTCACCATGGCCTTCGGCGCGCCCGTCGTGCCTGAACTGAAACTCACGCCGAGGGGATGGGTCTGCTCGATCACTTCGTTCGACGGAGTTGGGGTGGCCTTCTCCAGTGCTGCCTCGTAGGCAAGTCCCGGACCGATCGGCCACAAGACGACGTCGGGGTAGAGGTCGCGCAAGACTTGTGCACACCGCTCGTCGAGGCGCGGGTCGTAGATGAAGACGGCCGGTTGGATAGTTGCCGCCGCGTTCAATACTCGTTCGGTACCTGAGTCGATGTGGAACTGCGTAAGCAACACGCCGGTCTCGTATCCCGCCAGACGGATCTCGACGAGCTCCGCAGTGTCGGGCAGCAGACAGAAGGCCACGGATCCCTTCACGATCCCGGCCTGGCGCCACGCCGTGCCGAGACGGAGGTAGCGGTCTTGCAGCTCGGCGTAGGTGAATCGTGTCTCGCCGACAATCAGCGCAAGGCGGGGACCATAGCGTTGGCTCCCGAACCGAACCACGTCACGAGGCACCTTGAAGCGGCTCACGACTTTCCGCACGACTTTGGTACGTAGGGCGGTCTTGAGCCGTCGAATGATCGCCGATCGCATCAAATTGTCTTCGGCAGAATCGACCGAAACCTTGACCTGCGTGTCGGTCGGGTTCGGTCCACGTTGGTGGCGCTGGTGTCGACACTTCTCAATCGAGTTGAGCTGGCGCGACGGCGAGGCCGGCCGCAGCGGCACCCGCGTGCAGCCGTTTGTCCCATACTGCGACGGTTAGATTTGCCAGATCGAGTGCGAGCGCGCTCGCCAGGTGCACCGCATCTGCGCCACGGACGTGATGCAACGACGCAAGTTCACCTGACGCCCGCTCGACGTCGGCGGAGAGTTCGACCGGACGCATCGATCCCCAGAACAGTTCCCATTCGGTGGCGGCCTCCCGCTCCTCCGATGTGGTCAGCACATGGTTGCGCCGCGCTGATGCGAGCGCAGCGCGCACCTCGGGATATGCAAGTCGACTCGAGAGCGCGGCATCGCAACCGTTCCAGAGCTGGGCGGCGATGTCGGATCCGGGCTCGTCAAGCACGAGCTTCACGAGGGCGCTCGAATCAAAATAGACGACGGCCACGTTCAGCGGCGCTGCTCACTGACAATGTCGGCAACCGGTCGTTTCGGCTTCGGCCGAGGTCGGTCACCGGCCACCGGACGAGCAGTCCTGCTGGGACGACTGATGATTCCCTGCGCGGTGAGGCGATCGATCACCCGTGTCGAGTCGAGGCCGACCATGCGTGCGACCGGAATGCCTCGGTCGGTTATCACCACGTCTGTGCCGTCGCGAGCGACATCGATCCAGTGGCCA
>JANYHQ010000040.1 GCA_025358985.1 Acidimicrobiales bacterium | reverse complement strand
TCGAGCATGAGAGTTTCCAGTGCCGTCGGAGGAAAGAACACGGTGCCATGCTCGGCTCCGGGGATGTTCCACTCCACTCCTTGGTACACGAGCATGCCGGGGAAATCTCCACGGGCGCGGACCACATCGGCGTTGGTCCTTGCTATGGAAACCTTCTCGTGGGCCACGGAGCCGTGGTCGGTGATCACCATCCACTCGATGCCGTTGCGCTTGGCTTGAGCAGCATGCTGGGCCACCGTGTATTGCCCATCGGGGCTGTATTGGGTGTGGATGTGGTGGTCGCCCGCCAACCAGGTGTAGGTACCGGTGTTGCTGTTTGTCGCCGGCGCTGACTGGGCGGCTGCTCGTCCACCAACGAGCACCGTGCTGGCTCCGGCCGTCAACCCCAGCAGACCCGCGTTCTGCAGGAATCGGCGGCGGCTCAATTCAGCGGGGCGCAGATCCCCATCGCTCAGTGCCGAATCCAGATCTACTCGGAGCTCGTGCGTATGGTCGTGATCGTGACCGTGTTCGTGATGCGTTTCGGGCATGTCGGCTCCTTGTCGATGGACCCGGCGACCGTAACTACCTCGTCGAAACGTAGGACGACAGCCAAACCAACGGACAGTGAAGACCAGACCAACTCGCGGTGTGGCTGAGCATCAAGCCAAACAAGAATGGGTTCAATCCGCACACTTGTCTGAGAAACGTGTCTATTTGGGGATCTTCCGCGACAAAAACGGACTTCTGACCCATTCTTGTTGTGGGGGAAGGGTTGGCGCGACACTGCCCGCCCTCTGAACTGAATCGGAGGGCGGGCAGTGCTACGAAAAACTCAGCGCTTCTTGGCGACTGCCTTGCGGGCGGTGGTCTTGACGGCGCCAGCCTTCTTGGCGGGAGCCTTCTTGGCGGCGGGAGCTTTCTTGGCGGCGACAGCTTTTTTGGCCGGAGTCACCTTCTTGGCTACCACTGCCTTCTTGGCGGCACCCTTGGCCGGAGCCTTGGCTGTTCGCTTGGCTGCCACCTTGGCCGGGGCGGCCGCCTTGTTCAACTTCGGAGCCGGAGCTACGCCCAAGGCCACGTCCTTGAAGCCTTTGAGGGCGGTGATCTTGGCGACCGTCTTGGCGGCGATCTTCACCGGAGCGCCGGTAGCCGGGTTACGGCCGATCCGGGCCGGACGCTTTCGCTTTTCGAACTTGGCGAACCCGGTGAGTGCCACCACTTCGCCCTTGGCGACGGTGGCCAGGATCACTTCGATGGTGCCGTCGACGATGGAACCGGCGACCTTGCGCTCCACGCCGGTGTGTCCCGCAACTGCTTCGATCAATTCACGCTTCTTCATGTGCGCTTTCCTCTGGTGTCGGTAGAGCGGCCCAAGCACGGCGCCTGAACCAACGGACTGCACTGAAACGGTACCCAACCTCGGAGTCACAAGCGTGTCATTCGCGGTAAAAACCGTTCATTCAGGCCTGTTTTTCCACATTTTTTACCGTTGGCGAGCCTCCAGACGCCAAAACCCCCTGATTTCGGCCTCTTTTCGGGCGACGGGAATACCCGACTGTTCTGATCGGGTTTCATCACCTACGATGTCCAAAATGGCAAAACGCACGTCCGCGCTGTTCACATTCCCCAATCCAGTCAACGAGATCTCGGCGCGTCTCGTGGCCGGTGGTGTGGTTGCACAAGTGGCGCTGTTCTTCGTCACACGATGGCCCCTCATCCTCATCACCCTGGCCTACGGCTTCGTGGCCAGAGTGCTGGCTGGCCCCACGCTGTCACCGTTGGGTCAATTCGTGACTCGAGTGGTGACGCCCCGGTTGCCATTCCCCGAAACCTTCGTGCCGGGACCCCCCAAACGCTTTGCCCAAGGTATGGGTGTGGCCTTCAGCTCCACGGCGCTCATCATGTGGTTCAGCGGTTCCCACCTTCTTGCGGTGGTGGTGCTGTGCATGCTCCTGACCGCGGCCACGTTGGAGTCGGCATTCGGTATCTGCCTCGGCTGCAAGGTGTTCGGGTTGTTGATGCGCATTGGCTTCATCCCTGATGACGTGTGTGCGGAGTGCTCCAACCTGTCACTACGTCGAACTGCGACGCTCTGACAATATGAACGTCGTTGATCTCCCTGACGGTGTCGCCGTGCGCCGAGCCCACGTCAACGGGATAGAACTCGACCTTCTGGAAGCTGGTCCGGCCGACGGACCGGTGGTGGTGTTGGCCCACGGATTTCCTGAAGGGGCGTACTCGTGGCGGCATCAGTTGGCACCGCTCGCCGCTGCCGGGTGGCACGTACTGGCACCCGATCAACGCGGTTACGGATGG
>JANYHQ010000738.1 GCA_025358985.1 Acidimicrobiales bacterium | reverse complement strand
TGCGTAGTCGAATCGTCACGTGACCATACGGACCTGATGTCACAGTGGGTTGGTATGCTCGTATGTATGCGCACCACCATCAATCTGCCTGACGGTCTGGGAGAGGAAGCCAAACGGCGAGCTGCTCAACAAGGGCGAACGTTCACGAGCATGGTCGAAGAAGGTTTGCGGACGGTGCTGGCCCAACAACCGATTGCGCCTGCGGTGACGCTGCCCAGTTTCGGCAAGACGGGCACCAAAGCCCTGATCGACATCGACGATCGCGACGCCTTGTGGGCTGCACTTGACTCTCGATAGTCCTGTTCAATGATCCTGATCGACATCAACTTGTTGGTGTACGCGTATCGAGTTGAGGCTGACCGACACGTGGGCGCAGCCGAGTGGTTGACGGCGACGCTGTCAGGCACCCAGGAGATTGCGCTTGTCAACGAGGTGCTGGCAGGGTTCCTACGAATCGTCACGAATCCCAAGATCTTTGTCGATCCTGCGCCGAGCCAGCACGCCCTCGGATTCATAGAGGTGATGATTGCATCGCCACGGGCCCGATGGACTTCATCATCGCTGGCCACATGGCGCACCATTCGAACCCTTGTTGATCACGACCGCAAGCTGCGCGGCAATCTCATTTCAGACACCGTCTTGGCCAGTACCGCCACGGCCCACGGTATGCGCCTTGCTACATGTGACCGCGGGTTCGCCCGCTTCCCCGGTCTCGATTGGTTTGACCCGCTGGCGGAGTAGTTCAGGTTCGCCGGTGATGGACCGACGCTCCGCACCACAGGTCGTCATATTCTCCGAAGTCATTGCTGATCCAGGCGGCAATGTCGTCGAGAAGTTCGTCTGCGGTGTCGAGCACGGCCGACATGCCATAGAACCCGTGCATCATTCCAACATAGCGATGGAGGTGCACCGACGTCCCTTCGGCAGACAACCGTTCGGCGTAGGCCTCACCCTCGTCGCGCAACACATCGAACTCGGCGGTGGCCACGAAGGCTGGCGGCAACCCCGCCACACTGGCCGCCAGTAACGGCGAGGCCAACGGATTCTGCCCATCGGCCGGTACCCGCAGGTACTGCTCCCAGAACCACGCCATGTCGTCCGCCTCAAACATCAGGCCCTCCACGTCAAGCGACATGGAGGGGTACGTGGACCCGTGCAGCAGCGCCGGATACATCAGCACCTGGCCAGCGATATGGGGAATCCCTGCGGCTCTCGACATCAAGCACACAGCCGCTGCCAGGTTGGCCCCCGTACCGTCCCCCATCACCAGGAGCCGATTGGCGTCGATGTCTAGTTCAAGGGCGTGGGCAGCTACCCAGCAAGTGGCAGCGTATGCATCATCAAGCGGCTCGGGAAACTTGTGTTCCGGAGCCTTTTGATAGTTGACACTCACCACCACGCATCCGCTGCGGTTGCCCAGTGCACGGCACGGCGTGTCGCTGATATCCACATTTCCCATCACCCATCCGCTGTTGTGGAAATAGACAACAACGGGGAACGGACCCCCACCAGCCGGTGTATACACCACGATCGGGAGATCTGCTGTGGGACCGTGGATGAAGAGGTGATCCACATAGGCCACGAACTCCGGGGGCCCGAAGAGTTTGGCGAAGCTGGCGATATTCACACGTGCCTCTGCCACGGTCAGCTCACGCAGCGGCACCGATTCTGAATCCGACAGCCGCTCGAATAGCGCTGCCGCTTGAGGATGTAACGCCGAGACCCGTTTCGTAGCGACGGAGCCTAGGCGCGTTCAGTTGGGAAAGCTCAGCACCAAAAGGGTGAACGCCACGACGATGGCCAGGCCGGTGATGGCCGCCAAGATCAGCAGGGTCCGTGTCTTCACCCCAAGACGGTACAAGGGCGCCACCGTGTAGGTTTGCGGTTCAACATACCGGGGAGCTCGTGGAGACGGGCTGAGAGGGCGACCATCCGTCGCCGACCCATGAACCTGATCTGGGTAATGCCAGCGGAGGGACTCTGTGGGAACCGCAATCATCATC
>JANYHQ010000737.1 GCA_025358985.1 Acidimicrobiales bacterium | reverse complement strand
ACTGATGGGTCCGATCCGTGCCGGTCGACATGGTGCGCCTGTCGACTTCACCCAATTGGACCGATCCGGAAACGTGGCGGCGACCGTCTCCATGAGCGACTACTACGCCACATTGGCGCGATGGCTGGGCATCCCGGACGGAGCAGCAATCACAGGCGGGACGGTACTGGGATCACTCGGTATCTGACGTAGCGGCTCCGTCCCAAATGGCCGGCACTGGTCCACTTCCACTCAGCCCTGCACCACCGCTTGGGGTGACCACGTTTCGGGTATCGGGTGGGGGGCTGGCAGGCTGGCGTAGTGAATCAGGCAGATATGCTCGTCATCGGGGGCGGGCCGGCAGGTGCCGCCGCGGCCATCCGGGCGGCGCGGGCGGGTGTGAGGGTCACACTGTTCGAGAAGGGCCTGCACGGGCGAGACAAGGTATGTGGGGATGGCCTCACGCCCCGGGCCATTGCCGCGTTGCACGACCTCGACGTCGACATCAGCGCTGCCCACCGTATCGACGGATTGCGCATGATTGCTGGCAAGAAACGACGCGAATTGGCGTGGCCCACCACGGACCGGTTCCCCAATCACGGGGCGGTATGGCCCCGCCGTAAGTTTGATACCCACCTCATTGATGCGGCGGTCACGGCAGGTGCCGATGTCCGGTTCGGCACCGAAGCCATGCCCGTTGTCGACGGGGGACGGGTCCTTGGGGTCACTGCGGGTGGGGAGAACTTCACCGCCCCCATGACGGTGTTGGCAGCCGGAGCACAGGGCGCAGCAGCGAACCTAATGGGGGCCCAGCGCCAACCCGACGAGCCATTCGGGTTGGCCATCAGGGCCTACGCCGCCACCCCGCGCCATGCCGAACGACATTTGGAGGCGTGCCTGTCATTGCGTGATGAGCACGGCACTCCGGTACCTGGGTATGGATGGATGTTTCCTGCTGGTGATGGCACCGTCAACATTGGCGTGGGAGCGCTGAGCACTATGAAGGGGTTCAAGAATTTGAACCTCAACACGCTGCTCGATCAGTACGCCGCGCTGGTGCGCGACGAGTGGTCACTGGGGTCCTATATCGAGAAGCCGCGGGCGTGGAGACTGCCGATGAGTAGTAAACGTCGTCATGGTCCGGGCTGGGTGGCCATCGGCGATGCGGCCGGCTTTGTGAACCCAATGAACGGAGAGGGAATTGACTACGGCTTGGAGAGCGGGATGCTGGCCAGTGACCTGTTCATTGCTGATCCAGTGTCTGCGCCAGAGCGGTATGACCGAGAAGTGGGTGAGCGTTTTGATGCCTTTCTGCGGACGGGCCGACGCTTCAGCTTCATCATCGGCCATCCGCTGCTGTTGCGCAGCGGACTGCGGGTGGCCGTCGGAACACAGGCGGCGGCCAACGTCACGCTGGCAGTGATGGGCAACCTCATCGACAATGAAACACCGGGGGTAGCTGGATTGGTGATGCGACTGGCGGACCGTGTGTTGGGTATCGCCGATCCGCTGTTGCGAAGGACGCGCGCCAAAGACCGCTAGGTAAGTCGGCGCCACTTTTCCCGCGGCGAGAACCTCGATTGAACTGCAGAACTGAACAGTTCCTCACCAGATAATACGTATCTGGTGGGGAACTGCGCTCTCTTTGGGCTATGTGGATCTACCCACATGCCCATAAGGAGGCGTCGTGAAAGAGAAACTGAGTACTGAGCAAATTGCCCGGGCCGTGCATCCCGAGTCCATCAATGTGCATGTGCCCATCGAGGTGATGTGGGACTCTGATCGTTTGGCTGGTCTGAAGAAGGACATCCTTGGTCGCCTCGGTTGTCTGGCCTGTACATCAGGGTTCGACATCCGCTGGCGGGCACGACGTGACTACATCGTGAATCCGTCACTCGAGATTCGCGAACTCAGCGAGTTCGGAAGGTGAGTCGTTTCGACCTCGGGGTGGGTCTGGCACTGATGCCAGGTCTGGTTGATGAGATCGAGGCCGTATCAGATCTCGTTGACTGCCTCGAGGTCGAACCGCAGACCTTCTGGTTGGAGACGGGCGATCCGGACGAACCGTTTCGTCTGGAGCGTGACGAGTTGCTCGCCGTCACCCGTCGTGTTGATTCGTTGCTCGCCCATGGGGTCACCAACCCTGTGGGCGGGTCCCGGCCTCCGAGCGCGGCGATGATCCGTCTCTTCGCGGAAACCGTCACCGTGTTGGACGCCTCGTTGGTGAGTGAACACTTGTCGTTCAATGAGTCCACTGGATGGGGTAAAGCGTTCAGTTCGGCGTTCTTCCTTCCGCCCTGTCAAAGCTGGGCCGGGGTGGATGCGGCGGTGGCATCCATCTCGGCTCTTCGGGGCAACTTGACGATGCCATTTTCGGTGGAGTCTCCGGTGAGTTACCTGCAACCTCGCAACGAAGAACTGCCCGATGGTGCCTTCATGAGCGAGGTGGCCATACGGGCGGACTGCGGGATTCTGCTCGACCTGCACAACATTTGGACGAACGAGCGAAACGGCCGTCAATCAGTGGCTGACTACGTTGCGCAATTGCCACTCGAACGGGTGTGGGAGGTTCATTTGGCGGGAGGGCTGGAGCACAGGGGCTACTGGTTGGATGCCCACAGTGGCATGTTGCACCCCGACCTTCTTCGCGTGGCGTCACTAGTGCTGCCGCAGTTGCCGGCGGTCCGGGCCGTGGTGTACGAAATTTTGCCTGAGTTCGTGGTGCAGAACGGGCGCAACGTTATGCGCGCTGATCTTGAATCGCTACATCGACTGGTTGACAAGTGCGGCATGCGCAGGACCTCTGCGACGAGTACTCGCGATGCGGTTCCGCCTACACGGGTCGCTCGGTCCTCAGCGGCAAGCACTGCTGATCTCGATCCCAGCGTGTGGGAGCAGACGCTTGCGCATCTCGCCATCGGTCGCACGGAGTGTGCCGAGGATGGTGGTGGCAACGCAACTATGACGAGAGAGATGAATGCCGACCCGGGACTTGCGCTCATTCGCGAATTGGTGGCCGCTGGCCGCTCGGGAAGAGTCTCATCGAGCCTGCCGTTGACCATCGAATTGCTGATCTCACTCTTCGGTATTGATGAGGTGGACCAACTGTTGGCGACGTATGCGGCGCAGACGTTTCCTGGCTTATGGGGTTCCCAGGAGGGGCGAGGCTTTGCGCAATGGGCGCGAAGTGAGTTTCGCGATGAACCATTGATCCAAGCAGCATTGTCGCTCGATACTGCCGCGCTCGACTACCTCCAAAATGGGCAAACCCAATCCGTCACCATTGATTTCGACCCAATAGACCTCATGGCCAAGATCAAGACACATGAAGCCCCGAACACCACGCAGGGCGTGTACTGCGTAACGGTTGGTCCCTGAACGCTGGCTAGTGACGCAACCACGGGGTGGTCATCAACACCATGTCAGTCCCTTGGCACAGCCGGACGCGGATGAGGGAGTGGGCGTTCTCGAAGTGAAACCGACCATGCTCATCGAGTGCTAACTCGTATGAACCGGTAGTGGTGTCCACGATGGCTCGATCTGCCGCTTCGTCCGGCGACACCTGGCCAATAACGGTACGGCCATCAGGCAACAGGTCTACGTCGAGGGTGGTTGACCGAGCGGTGTTGGTGGTCGGAGTGGAAAATGAGAGCGATCGACCTTGCCCCGAACCATCGCGCATAACCGTTGCTTCGTCCGCCAGCGAGTCGTATACGAGCTCGGCCAACTCACCGTCAACGGCGCTCAGCTCAGGCGCCATGCGCGCCGCCGCCATGACATCGTCGGGCATCTCGTCATCGCGAAGTGCTCGGGCCAGCATTGAGAGCAGCCGCTGATCCTCTCTGAAGTCGGCGGGCTGGGGTGTGAAAGATGGCAATAACGGGTGTTCAATCAACGGACGAGTCCTTCCACATAGGGAATGAGTTCAGGCATTCGACGGAGGCGATCGAGCAGACGACCTCGAGTGGGTCCAATGCTGCCGCGGGGCACACCGAGACGCTGGGCAATGTCGTCGTAGGCCAAGGGTGGCTCCTCCATGAGGAGCCCCAGTAGGCGCTGACCATCAATGGGGAGACGGGCAAAAGCACGAGCCAACGCCACGCGCAACTCGTCATCGATGAGCTGTTCATCAACGGGTCGCAGGTCAACCAGTACCGTCCGGCTGTCCCCGCGTTGGCGTTGGGAGGAACGCACGATTGCCACCACCTCATTGCGGGCCACGGCCGCCACCCATCCCGGCAGTTTGGCGGGTTCTCGAACCGTTCCGAGACGTTCGTAGAGACGAAAGAACGTGGCTGCGCAGGCATCCTTGCGGTCTTCGGGGGAGAGACTCGAACCCAGAACGGTTTTCCACACGACGCCGCTGAGGCGCTGGACGAGGGCGTCCCACGCATGGTTGTCACCGGACAATGCCGCGTTGACCAGGGCCGAGAAATCGACATCGTCAACCGTCTCAGACACGGTCGAGACCCTACAACAGCGGTCTGGAGCGTCTGAGGCGAGGGCGGAGTGATGCGAGCCAATCCGGCCTGCGTACTCATGCATCGTTCACGATCGTCCCCAGCATGGGAAGGCGAGCAAGGGCATCACCATGGATGATCCGTCGTATGACGGTGGCTGAGTCTTGACCGGTGGTCATCATTTCTCGGGCGATACGGGCGCCCACCGCAGGGGCCGCGAACGAGGTTCCACTCCAACTCGCCCATCCGGTCTGGCCCAGGAGGTCAGAGTCATTAACCGCACCGGGGACCCCGCCATCGGGGGTCTGCAAGAAGGTACTGATGATGTCGCACCCGGGTGCACATGCAGTGACCCAAGGCCCGTAGTTGGTGAACGGCGCGGGACCGTTGGGTGAGAGGGCAGCAACTCCCACGACATCATCGAAGGCGGCGGGCCAGGCCGGGCGACACGTTGCGTCGTTGCCCGCGGCGGCCACGACGGCCACGCTCCTCGAGGGATCTTGACGGCCCGGTTTGAGGATGCGCTCGATGGCCGCAGCGATGGCGATGGGCGGATCGTCCTCTTCGCAGTAGCCGGCGAAGGACATGTTGACAATGAAGTATGGCGGGTTTTCTGGGTCGGGAAAGGCCGCATTGAGGGCGACGGCGACGGTCCAGTCATCGGTGTCACCGAAGGCCTTGGTTACCTCGCGCACATCAACCAAAACCCCCGGTGCCAGACGGGCGAAGATGCCGGCAATGAAGGTGGAGTGTCCTTGGCAGGGGTCGAGAAAGTGGTCACTATCGGTGTCGATGCGCTCCTCGTCAACCATGGCGATGCCCGGCCCACCAGCGGCCGCCGATCGCCACGCCAAGGGTGCGTAGCCGGTGTCAAGAACCAGAACCCGACAGTGGACGCCCACCGCGGGCGGATCCGGCAGTGCCTTCGGAGCAGGCACGGGATGTGCAGTGGTGCGGGTGGGCCCTTTGCGTTGATGGGCGCCACCGGCGAACGGGTCTCGACACCCTGGCGTACAACACTGGCAGTGGCCATCCCCCACGGGTGACCCCCAGCCGACGGGTGACCCCCAGCCGACGGGTGACCCTTCGGCCAAGGCGGCGGCGAACAACACATGGTTGGGACGGGCCATGAATCCTCCCGACCGCAATGCCCGAGCGGCGCCAATGGGATCGCCCACACCCGTGAGCCGCACCAGGGTCCCTACGTCCTGCTCATCGGTCCCACCGGGTTCGACGGAGTCCCAGGCGATGCCTATCCGACGCAGTTGGGGCAACGAGGTGGACACCGTGATGAGTTCACCGGGCCGGTAGGCAAATGTGCGCCCCTGAGCGGAGGGACTGAAATAAACCCGCTCGTCCCATGGCCCGGAGTTCGACTGATCTTTTCGGTCTTCGGATGCTTTGCTCATGATGGCTCTCTCTTGTCGTGCTTCGTGGACCCCGTGCCGACCCGGTACTCCATCTCTATAGAGTCGGTTCGAATGTGACAGATACATCGAATCACGTCGAGCAGTCACCGTCTGATCCGTTGGGGGAGCGCGCCCAATTGCTGCTCGACATGGTGCAGCGCGACCCACGGGCAGCCTGGGCGGAAGCAAGTTCAATTCTCGACCTCACCCAGGTAGGTACGGCGGCGTGGCTGCTGGCAATGTGGGGGCGGGGCCGCTGCGAAATCGAGTTGGGTGATGATCAGAGTGCCACCGGTACCCTGCGTGAAGCCGTCCTTTCCGCTTCGCGTGGCAACAACCGCCAACTCGAGGTGTCAATACGCATCAGTCTCGCCCTGGCTCGCGCGCAATCCGGATCAACTGCGGCCGCGCTGTCCGAACTCAGTCGTGCGCAACGACACATGTCAGCAGCGGGGGAGTCGACGCTGAGAAACCAGCGGGCGCTGATTCTGTTCCAGGTCGGTCGACTCCGAGAAGCCGTCGCCGAGGCCGAGTTGGCCATTCGCTCATATGACGAGCGCAGTGACGCTCTCGGAATGGTTCGACTCCGCATGAATCGGGGCATCGCGCTGCTCAACATGGGCCGATTCGCTGATGCCGCCACCGACTTCGTCACCGCCCAAGAGTTGGCGGAACGTAGCGACCATGAGCTCATTGCCGCATCGTCGGTCCACAACCAGGCGGTGGTGAAGGCCCGGCAGGGGGATCTGAACGAAGCCTTCGCACTCTTTGGTGAGGCAGAACATCGGTACCGTCAAACCGGGTCGCCTGATCGGGTGATGTCAATCTTGGCGGCGGACCGAGCTGAAGCACTCCTGCTAGCTGGACTGATAGAAGAGGCCGACCGATCCTCGGCAACGTGCGTGGCATTGGCCGCGAATACGCCAAATAGGACTCAACAGGCCGAAGCGCTGCTGTTACGTGCTCGTGTATTGCTGGCTGCCGACATGGCGTCAGAAGCCCGGTCCACTGCCGAGCACGCCGCTCGGATGTTTGCCAGCGAAGGGAGAACGCCCTGGGTGGCCTACGCCGAGTACATAGCGTTGCGAGCTGAGTTCTCCTCCGTCGAGCCGGCTCTGGTTGGTGACTGGGTGAGCCGAGCTCGTATGGCCATCGCTCAACTTCGCGCTGCCGGGTGGGGAGTGGAACCGGTACACATCGCCACGTTCATTGGCCGGGCGGCGTACTACCACGGTGTGGGCCATGAGTTCATCGATGAGCTCACGGAGGCCTCGTTGCAGCGCAGTCGGGGCCCGTCCAACACCCGGGCAATGGCCTGGTTCGCCGAGAGCATTCGCTGTCGGATCGTCGGGGACCACCAGGGGTGTGACCGGGCTCTGCATATCGGGCTTGATCTGTTGGAGCGTCAACGAGGACTGTTGGCGGCCACCGATCTGCGAGCCGGGGCCAGCCTATGGGGAAAGGATCTTGCGCAATTCGGCATAGATCTGGCGCTCGAGAGCGGTGATGCCAACCGAGTGTTGCAATGGGTGGAACGGTGGCGAGCCTGGACGGTGTTGCATCCCGCTGGATCCAACGGTGCGACACTGGTGGACTCGCTCCCAGGGTCGGCAATCCCGGGCGAGATCGCCGATGCCTTGCGCACCATCCGTTCGCTTGAGGTGGAGTTGGCTCAGGCGGAGCCCGGTTCTGACGCCCGCCTCGAATTGCAACGCGCCATTCGGGGGGCCGAAGGGCAAGTACGGGCCCGTTACCGAACGCTCCCGAGCCTCGCTCCCGTAGGGGCCACCCCTGGTGCTCGACGGCCCCGGTTCCCTGTCGACCTCATTCGAGCGCTCGGGCCTCGGACTCTCGTTGAGTACGTCACCAGTGGCCACACCATGCATGCGGTGGTTGTTTCGGCAGCGGGCATCACCGTTCACCAGATAGGACCGGAGGCGACCATTTCACGCGAGATCGACTATCTCAACACCGCCATGGTGAGGGGTCTACGGGCGGGGCATGAAAGACGTGGATCTCGCGGTGATGCCGTGGATGTGGCTGCGCGTGGCCTGCAACGAATGATCCTTGACCCGTTGACGATCGAAGTCGGCGAAGTCCTCATCGTGCCCACCGGATCGCTGCACCGCCTCGCCTGGGGCGCATTGCCGGTGTTGCGCAACAGGGCCTTCAGCGTGGCGGTGAGCGCCACCCATTGGATGCTGAGTAATAAGCGCGCTGCTCAACCACAGACAGGGGTGGCGCTGGTGGCGGGCCCTGGTCTGTCCGGCGCCCAACGAGAGATTGATGCCCTCCGAGCCCTGTATGAACATGCCACTGTTCATACGAACGCAGCAGCAACGGTGGACGAAGTGTTGGCTGCCGTTGAACGGTCGGCATTGGTGCACATCGCCTGCCACGGCTTGTTCCGTCACGACAACCCAATGTTCTCGTCCATGCGGCTTCACGATGGATCGCTCACCGTCCACGACCTGGAACGATTGCGTGCTGTCCCAGAGATATTGGTGTTGTCCACCTGCCATGGGGCCGTCAACAGTGGTGGTTCCTCCAACGACTTGGTGGGAGTGGCTGGCGTGCTGTTGTCACTAGGAGTGCGCTGGATCGTGGCTCCGGTCATGCCGATCCCCGACAATGCGGCCGTGGACGTGATGGTGAATCTGCATGCTGCACTGCGTACAGGGGCAACCCCGGATATGGCGCTGGCTCAGGCCCGCGTCAGCGCAGCACAAAGCGACGATGCGGCACACGCCCTGACGGCGCAAGCCTTTGTGGTGTTCAGCGGTGCCTCGGCTTCGGCCAGGTGAGCTTTGCTGTCATCGGAACAACTGATGTATCCAAGCGGTCCGGGTCGCGTCTAGGTCTTGAATCTTCGTTCCGAAAGGGCCTGATTCGCACAGCGGGCACGATGTGCCGGTCCCGAACAAACGACGGGGGGACCGGCGCAGAGTCCCGTGTAGATGTCATCGGGAGTCGTCCATACGACTCTTGGCGTCGGCCAGTGCCTTCTGGATGATGGTTTCTACGTGCACAGGATCGATGCCCAGCTGATGCCCCACGTGTACCGACCACACCTCAGCGCGCAAATTGTTCTCGAAGTCGATTTCGGAACGAAGATCGGCCCGAGCCGACTGGCGGTTCTGGCTGATCATCACGAACGTTGCCAAGAAGATGGCCTCGAGACTCACAATCATGGTGAGCAGTCCAAACGGGAATCGGTCGAACTCCCAGCCCAGACCGGCCAGTCCTACGTTCAGGGCAATCCACAGTCCGAACCATGCCATATGGACGTATACGAACTTCATGGAACCGGCCACCGTGGTGATCTTGTCGGCGGTGCGATTTTCGGCTCGCCTGATGGTGGTCCGCAGGCCACGCTCGGTTTGCACCACAGACTCGACTATCCCGAAACTGCCGTCGTTATTGCCGTCCGCTCCGTCCAAGGCGTTGCACGCCGGGCAAGTGTGGACATGCGCTGGGACGGTTGTATCCATGACCACCATTCTGACCCCCTCGACTGCTAGCGAGGTCATGACTGCCAATTGGGCCTGTGCTGGTACTCCACAGATCTGGCACCCGGATGGCACCTCGTGGTGTTGAATTCCAACTGCGACGAAGTGGGGTGTGCAGCAGGAAGTGAGCAGGAAACGTGGCTGCGAAAGGATCTGGCTCAGTCCGCTGCTCGCTCCGTCACCTCGTGCACTATCGCCATCTGGCATCACCCGCGCTTCTCGTCGGGCACCAAGCATGGTGACGCCCCGGACACCGGTGCGTTGTGGGCCGCCCTCGACGCCGCCCGGGCAGAGTTGTTCTTGGTGGGACATGAGCACCAATACGAACGTTTTGAGCCACGCCACGCCGATGGATCGTTGGGCGGCGGGCCGGTGGAATTTGTGGTGGGGACAGACGGGAAGAGC
>JANYHQ010000685.1 GCA_025358985.1 Acidimicrobiales bacterium | reverse complement strand
CCAACTGCATGGCGATGTCCACATCACCCTGTTGGAGTTGCTGCAACTGTGAGGCTGAGTCCTTCACTTCCTTGATGGTGATCTTGGGGAACGTGGGCTTCTTGGCTCCCCAGTACGCAGTGTTGGCCGCCATCACCAGCGCGTCGCCCTGGGTATAGGAGGCCAGTGTGTACGGGCCGCTACCGGCTGAGTTCTTCAGGAACCATGGCTCGGACTTGTCCGCAGTATCGGCTCCGACTGCGGCAATGGCTTCATGAGTGGTGGCCACATCACTGTTGATGACGCCCATGTAACTGGCTGCGGCAATCTGTAAGAACGCCGAGTTGGGGGCCTTGAACTTCACGACCACAGTGGCCGCGTCGGGAGCCTCGATGCTCTCGGTACCACCAATGAGATAACTGGCCGACCCCTTGAGGTTGCCCAACCGCTCCCACGACCACTTCACGTCCTTGGCTTCCACCGCCGAGCCGTCGGCGAACTTGGCGGCCGGATTGAGGGTGAAGGTGAACTGGGTGTTGTCGGCATTGGCCTCCCACTTGGTGGCCAAACGGGGCAGCAAGATGTTCACGTCCTTGACGTCGGCGGTGATCAGCGTCTCGTATACCGCAGTGTTGAAGATCTGGCAGGTGTCGCAGTACGAACGGCTGACGTCGAGGGAGTTGATGTCCATCTGACGGGCAATGACGAGTTCCCGGGCGGACCCAGTGGAGCCCGGCGACCCAGAAGCCACGGTGGTGCCGGCGGCCACCGCAGTGGTGTCCGTGGCGGCCGTGGTGCCAGCGGCAACGGTGGTGTCAGCGCCTGCCACCGTGGTGGCGGCGTCGCCCACGGCAGTGGTGTCGGCGGATGCACTGGTATCGCTCCCCACGACCGTGGAGTCGACGGTCTTGGTTTTGCTACTACTGCAGCCTGCTCCAATCAGTGCTGCGGCCACGACAGCCGCCACTGCGATACGACGAGCACTTCTGCTTCGCCCTGAGCCGTGATCTTTCGCCATTGGATTCTCCCCTGTTGACCCATCGGTGTGACCCCGCAAGTGCCGATGATGCACAACACCTCGAGGATGCGCGACCATAGACCCGAAACCGAATCGGTTTCAATGTTCTACGGGGGTGTCATGGCAGGACGGCGAGCGATGGCCGCAGCCGGTGATCGTGAAACGGCCGCTGGGGTGGTCACGCTTCGTCGCGTCCCATTGCAGACCCGCAGTCGTCAACGCGTTCAGGGGGTGCTCGACGCCGCCGCTGAACTGGTGGACGAGTTGGGCCCGGATCTGGTGACCACCACCATGATTGCGTCGCGCAGCGGCGTGTCGGTGGGCTGGTTGTACGACTATTTCGTGGACCGCGAGGCAATTTTCGACGCCATCGTGATCCGGGCCATGGACCGTCTCGACGCCGCGGTGGAGCGCTCGCACAAGCACCACCCCGGTCCGTGGCCAGTGCGCATTTCGGCGGTGATCGATGCACTGGCCGAGTTCTATCGGAACGAGCCGGGATACCGGGCGTTGTGGTTCTCCCCGTATCTGTCCATCGAGATGGTGGAGGCCATGCGCCGACACGATGACGCATCGGCACCAACTGCAGTGGCCGGGCTGGCCGACAATGGCATCGTGCTCAGCGCAGTGGACCCGTTGATTGCCTTTCATCTGGTGATCGGGATCATCGACAAAGGGTTGGACCTGGCCTTCCGATTCGACTTCGACGGTGATCCGGCAATGATCGAGGAAACCAAACGGGCAGTGTTGGCCTATGTGAATCCATACGTGAGCCCATCACATGCCGCCAAGGCGAAACCGCGGAAACCTCGCCGATGAATGCACTGGCCATTGACCTCGGTACCGGTGGCCCCAAGGTGGCCATCGTCGATGTCGACGGACGCATACTGGGTAGCGCACAAGTAGCGGTGCGCACTTCGTTTGGACCACACGGTGCGGCAGAGCAAGATCCCGAGGAGGTGTGGCATGCCGTGGCTTCGGCCACCAGATTGGCATTGGCCCAAGCACCCGACTCCACCGCTCACAGCATCGACATCGTGTACCCCACCGGTCAGTGGTCATCAATTGTGCCGGTGGACAGCAATGGTCGGGCCACTGCACCCATGATGGTGTGGATGGATCGGCGCGGCAGCGACCACACCGCAAAACTGTTGCACAACGGTGGACTGGGCCGATGGCTGGACATTCACGGAATGGTGCCGCGCACAGGATCCAGTATCGCCCACATCCTGTATTGCCAGCATGATCAGCCAGACGTCCATCATCGTACGCGCGCATATCTCGAACCGGTTGACTACCTCAGTGCTCGTATGACCGGCGTCATCGCTACCACTGCCAATGCGGCCATGCCACTCTCACTCAGTGATCACCGCACACTGGGGTCGTGGGGATGGTCCGATGAACTCATCGAACGCTCCGGGGTGGATCGCACCCACCTTGCCCCGTTCGTTCCGGCGTTCACCATCCTCGGACCAATGCGCGGCGACGCAGCGTTCGACATGGGCTTGCCACCCGGAGTGCACGTGGCCGCTGGGTGTAACGACAGCATTGCTGCAGCATTTGGCTCGGGGGCTTTGGACTCCGGAGAAGCAACCGTGGTGATGGGCACCACCGCAGTACTCACCTCGCATCACCGCACCCGCATTGTGGAGCACAACCGGTTCATCCTCAGCATGCCGAGTGTCCTCGACGATAGGTATTACGTGGTGGCCGAAGGAGGTATGGGAGGCAAGGCATTGGAGTCATTTGCCACCCGCATCGGCTATCCCGACGACGGGCCAAATGCATTGCAGCATGCGGTGGCCGATGCTGACGTCACTGCGGCCGGAGCTAATGGAGTGATGTACCTCCCCTGGCTGATGGGATCAGCGTCGCCTGCCCCCGACGAGTCACTACGCGGCGGATTCCTGGGTGTCGGTCTAGGAACCGTACGCGCCGATCTGGCCCGCGCCGTTATGGAGGGGGTGGCGCTCCAGGTGGCCTGGCTGGCCGAGGATGTGCAGGCCCTCACAGATCATGAGTTCGCTCGGCTGCGCTTTGCGGGAGGCGGCGCGCTCAGTGATACTTGGGCCCAGATCCTGGCCGATGCGTGCGCACTACCGGTGGAGCAACTCGATGCGCCACGCCATGCCAATGCCCGCGGTGCTGGTGTGTTGGGCCATATGGCTGCTGGCCGATTGACTCTCGATGATGTGCGCGCCCTAGTGCCGCTTCATCGCCGCTACGAACCGAACCCGACAACTACATCACTGTATGCACACCTACGTTCTGTGTTCACTCAACTTCATACTTCCTTACATGCACCCAGCGCCCAACTTCAGGAGACCGCACCATGAACGCACACGCCCCCAAGCCACCCCTGGCCATGTTCCCGTATCGGGACCGGTTTCCGGTGGAGGACAAGCTTCGTGAAGTTCCACGTAGCCGGGAGGAGATACTGGCCGAACTCACCACTGTGGCCGCCGAAGAAGACAAACTGGGAATGTCGGGCAAGTTGTCGGGGTCGGTGTACCACGGTGGTCACGATCACTACGACTTCCTCACCGAGATCTATCGGCTGTACGCCCACGCCAATGTGCTGCAGCGTGACATGTACCCCAGTGCCACCAAGATGGAGGGCGAAATCATCGCCATGACGGCCGACATGCTCCACGGTGAGTGTGCTGAGCAGGTCAGTGGCGTGGTCACCACCGGCGGCACCGAAAGCCTCATCAATCCCATGCTGGTGTATCGCGAGCGTGGACGGATCGAAAAGGGGATCACCGCCCCTGAAGTGATTCTGCCGGTCACCGCCCACGTGGCACTGGACAAAGCGTGCCACTACTTCGGCATCAAGGTGCTGCACGCTCCTTTGGCCGACAACTGGTTGGTGGATGTGGATTGGGTGGCCAAGAACATCACCGCCAACACGGTGGCCTTGGTGGGCTCGGCCGGCAACTATCCGCATGGGCTCATCGACCCCATCACCGAGTTGGGTCAGTTGGCAATGCAACACGACATTGGATTGCATGTGGATGGCTGCCTTGGCGGTTGGCTGCTGCCGTGGGGTGAGGGCTTGGGCTACGACATCACCCCGTTCGACTTCCGGGTCCCGGGGGTCACGTCCATCTCTGCTGATACTCATAAGTACGGATACGGTTTGAAGGGTACATCGGTGCTCCTCTATGCCAACCCGTCGTTACGTCACCACCAGTACTTTGCCTATCCCACATGGCCGGGCGGTCTCTACGCATCACCGGGGATGTCGGGCAGCCGTTCGGGCGGCATCGTGGCCGCCACATGGGCCGCCTTGGTCACCATCGGGGCATCGGGATACCGCGACATTGCCGCCGATATCTTCGCAACGGCAGCCAAGATCAAGGCGGGTGTGAATGCCATCGGCGAGTTGCAGGTGATTGGCGATCCGCGCTTCAACGTGGCGTTTCGTTCCGACGTGGTCGACGTGTACCACGTCAGCGACTACCTCACCTCGAAGGGGTGGCGGATGAACAATCTGCAACTGCCCCCGGCTCTGCATTTCTGTATCACCCGTCCCAATACCAAGCCGGGTATCGCCGAGCAGTACCTCGTGGATCTCCAAGCGGCCGTGGAGTACGCCAAGCACCCGCCTCAACCGAAGGCCCGTTCGGGGGCGCGTTACGGCCTCGGAGCCGAGCCGGATGGAGAAACCAAGATGATCGACGCAATGGCCATGGGGCTCGATTTCATGCAGTCATTGCCGCCCCGCGACTAGCCCCACTGCCTCCCCCACTGCGGCGAGTGGAGCTGAGTGGGAGGCGGTCGCCTCGGGCGGGAACCATCTCCATGGCCCCGGCCACCAAATCGTAAGAGCGTATACGGTCATGGTGGCTGTGCAGCATGGTGGTGATCATCAACTCCTGAACACCATGGCGTTCCGCAAGCTCCAGCAATCGGCGCCGGACCGTGACTGGGCTGCCGATGATGGTGTCGGCATTGCGAGTCTCCACGGCCGCCCGCTCGGCCGCTGACCACGGGTGCGCCGCCGCCTCTTCGGGGCTGGGAAACAACCCAAGCTGGCCTTGGCGGAGCCGGACGAACGCCAATCCACCCGGAGCGGCCAACCAGTAGGCCTCTTCGTCGGTGGGAGCACACACGGCCGCCACCCCGATGGTGGCGTACGGCTGGTCCAAGTACACGGACGGTCGAAACGAACGCCGGTATTCGGCCAGAGCCGGTGCGGTGTTGGCGGCCATGAAGTGGTGAGCAAACGAAAACGGTAGGCCCAGTAGACCAGCCATACGGGCGCTGTAATCGCTCGACCCGAGCAGCCACAAGTTCGGCATGTTCCCCTGCGCCGGGGTGGCCACGATGCGCCGGTACGGATGGTCGGCCGGAAAATCGCCCTGGAAGTAATGCACCAAGTCGCTGAACTGATCGAGGAAGTCGTCGGGCCGTTCGTGGGCCTCGCGGCGCAAGGCGCGAGCGGTGAGCTGATCGGTGCCAGGTGCGCGCCCGATACCCAGATCGATGCGCCCCGGATGCAACGCCTCCAACATGCCGAACTGCTCGGCCACGGTGAGCGCCGAATGGTTGGGCAGCATGACCCCTCCGGACCCGATACGCATGTTTTCGGTGACACCAGCCAGATGGCCAATGAGTACCGCCGGCGACGAACTGGCGATGCCCGCCATGTTGTGGTGCTCAGCCACCCAGTACCGCACGTAACCCAAAGCGTCCACATGTTGGGCCAGTTCCAGGCTGTGCTTGAGCGCTGCCCTGGCGTTGGATCCGCTGGGCACCGGCACCAGGTCGAGGATGGAGAGTGCGAGGTGGTCGGCGGGCTGGTTCATCGGTTCGTGCACATTGCGAGCGTAAGCGGCCGCGTCAGCTACTGCGTCAATTGACGGAGCAGCCAACTACTCATTCACGGGAGGGCCTACCGGACGATCACCAGCCACGGTGGTGCGGTGCAGAAGGCGTCGTTGACCGTCATAGTCGTTCACCGCAAGATGCAGCAGGCAGCGGTTGTCCCACATGGCCAACGTCCCGGGCTGCCAACGAAGCCGACACACGAATTCCGGTTTCACCGCGTGATCGAACAGATACTTCAGCAACGGAGCTGATTCGTCCACCGTCATGTGTGAGAAGCGCTCCGTGTACACAGGGTTCACGAAGAGGGCCCGGCGGCCTGTGACCGGATGGACCCGGACCACCGGATGTGTCACCTCGCGATCCGCTGACGGGTCATTGCGAGTCATTCCCACTGATCTACTCACAGCCGCTCCCTCCCCGGGGCCTTTCGTGCCATGAGGCCACGCCGTTTGAATAGCCGTGAGGGGGTCCAGAAGTTGTCGCAGTCCCGACGACAACGACTCGTAGGCCAAATACTGGTTGGACCACAACGTGTCGCCTCCGACATGGGGAAGTTCCAACGCATAGAGCAATGTCGCCATTGGTGGTTCGTCCAGGAACGAGAAATCGCTGTGCCACGTGCCGCCGAAGGTGGAGATGCGCTGCTCGTCGGCCTCCTTCAGTACGGCGATGACATCGGGGTGTGCTTGGAGATGTCGAATGTACGGAACGCGCAGGATCGGGCCAAAGGCTGCGGTGAGCGCCACCTGTTGCGGCGGAGTCAGCGACTGATCCCGGAAAAACAACACACCGTACTGGGCGAATGCCTCATCAATACTGGCCACGAGCTCCGGGGTAGGCGATGCAAGGTCAACATCGAACACCTCGGCCCCGAGTGAGGCGGTCATCGGTCGGATGTCCAAGTGATCACTTCTTCC
>JANYHQ010000404.1 GCA_025358985.1 Acidimicrobiales bacterium | reverse complement strand
CCTTGCGGTCGGGTTGGCCCACACGTCGCGTTCGCGCAAAGGGCGCGACATCTCGGTGGTGATGGCCTCGCTGGGTGGTTCGGTGCTGTGGCTGGGCACCCAATCGGTACGCCTATTGAGCACTTCGCAGTACGAGCAGGCCATTCGGGTGATGCGATGGCTACCGGCCGGAGCACTGGGGCAGGCCGTGGTGGACGCTCATGAAGGTCAGTATGGGGTGGCTGCCACCCGCATCCTCATCGGTGGGCTCTTGGCCCTTTTGATGTTGCGGTGGTGGATGACCGGGCTCGATCGTCTATTGATCCTGCCCGAGTCTGTCCGCCATGCCCGCCGCAAGTCCGAGGGGGATCGGTTTCCGCTGCTCGGCAACTGGGTTGGGTATTTGGGTGGCCGCCCCTGGGCAGTGGTGTTGATGAAGGAGTTGCGCTATCTGGTGCGAGCCCCGCAACGGCGATCGGCCCTGCTGGTGGGTACGATCATCGGTGCACCGTTCGCCTTTTTGCAAGTGTTGCGTAGTGGTCACTTAGGGCCCGGCTCCGTATGGTTTGCCCCTGCTTCGCTGCTTTTTGGCATCGGGGCTTCCAACAATCTGCTGGGGGCCGACGCTGCTGCGCTGTGGCTGGAGACATCGTCGGGACTTCGCATGCGTACATTGCTGGCCGGTAAGAGCCTGGCTGCCATTCCCTATGTGGTGCTGCCCGTGTTGGTGTCGGCCACGGCCATGGGGGCACTGTCGGGCAACGTTGTCGACTGGCTGCATGTGGTGGCCCTGACGTTACTGTGCTGGGGTGTTCCGTTGGGCATTGGTTGCTTGGTTTCGGTGTACGCACCGTTTCCGCAACCCGACACCGGTAACCCATTTGCCAACCGTCGACCAAGTGCGGGCGAGGGTTGCCTCATTGGCATACTCGGAGTGGCGGGCCTCGGCTGCGCCGCCGTGCTCCTCATTCCGGTGGCCTTGATGACGGCTTACTCTCGCCATCGTGGGTTGGTGGTGGTGGCGGCGTCGCTGGCGTTCAGTGGCGCCTGGTCGCTGGGCATCTGGACGACGGGCCTTCGCCTGGCGGCGCGTCATGCCCAACGTCGCGAAGCCGAATTGCTGCACGATCTGGGTCAACGTCGCGGATCGCACTGACGACGCCTGCGCCAATGTTAGGGATGGCTCTCGGGCATGCTGCGCAGGTGCAACGGCTGTCCATCGACGATCTGCGGGCGGCGGCGCCGGAGTGGAACCGATATGTGGCCGAGACGCCGGGTATCGACGTGTGGTGCTCCAGTACCGATTGGGTGCTGCCGCTGTTCGACACCTGGGGGCAAGCGCCTGCTGTGATCCTGCGAGATCCGGCGCTCGGATGGGCGGCATTCGGCTGGGCCGATCTGACGGAAGGAACACACTCCCACAGGCACGGTAGGGCACTGGTGGGCCTCGACCCCGTATGGGGATTTGCTGCAACCATGGTCGGTCCGCAACCGTCTGCGTTGGCCGAGGCAGTGGCTGGGGCTCTCGATGACATCGTGGACTGGGATGCCGTGTTCCTCACAGGTCTGGTTCCGGGTACGCCCATGGACCAAGCCGTGGTGGAGGCCTTCGGCCGTCGTCATCGACTGTTTGCCGGCCCTGAATCACCTCGCTGTGTGGCCGATCTCAGTTCCGGTGTGGAAGCGTGGTGGGCTCGGCGCAGTGAACGCTTTCGTCGCAATCTCCGCCGAGCCCGGGAACTGGCCTTCACGTCAGGCGTCACGATGCACGTGATGGACCATGAAGACCCCGACTTGGTGATGGACCGGATCGCCACCATCGAAGACACCAGTTGGAAAGGAATGGAGGGCAGTGGACTCAGCGAAGAGCGCATGGCCTCGGCCTACCGGGCCATCGCGCACCGGCTCTCGGCCGATGGTCGTATGCGCGCATGTATTGCTACCCACAACGACATAGATGTGGGATTCATTCTCGGTGGCGTTCGGGAGGCCACGTACCGCGGGTTACAAATCAGCTACGCGGCAACGGCTCGCCACCTGTCCATCGGGCATCTGCTCCAGGACCATGAGGTGGCGCGGGTGGCCACTGATGGCATCACCCGATACGACCTGGGCATGGACCTAGAGTACAAGCAGCGCTGGGCCGACACCACCGAACTCACTCGTACGTTGGTGGCGGTGCGCTGAGGTTGTTCACGATTCGGGTTCAGGAGAACGTGGCGGCCAAGCTCACCTTGTCGGCGTAGCCATCGTTGTAGGTGGTTTCCACATACGGAGCTACGGCGGTAGTGGCTTTGCGGGTCATGGTGATGAATACGTCCACACTGCGGGCGCCCACCGGGACCACACCACTGAGCCCACGGGGCAGCAGTGCCGTGGCATTGCCGCGATC
>JANYHQ010000403.1 GCA_025358985.1 Acidimicrobiales bacterium | reverse complement strand
CGGCCAGCGACACCACGATCCAGGCTGCCCCCACGGCCCCCACCGCCCACGTTGGTGAGCCGGGGAAGTTGCCGGGTCGACCGTAGATCCGGTACACCAACTCTTGCGGCGTGATGCTGACGCTGATCAGCATGGCCGGGTCACGGTTGGTATCGCCACGGTGCAACACCCCGGCCACCGAGTTGGTGACGATGACCAGCAGGATCATCCCCGCCGAGGCAAACGCCTTACGGTCGGTGAACGACGACACCGCCAGTGATACGGAGGCAAAGAACGCCGCCAACAACACACCGGCCACCACGATTCGCAACAACAGCAGCCCTAGATCACCGGGACTGGGGCCGATCCCTTGGAACGTGCGGGCCAGTGCCAGAAGAAGGGGCGGGGCCAGGGTGACGCCGGCGATGAGCGTGGTGACTGCAGCCACCTTGGCGACAACGTATGTGCGCCTATCGAGTGGAGACGCAAGATAGGTGCCCAGCAATCGGTTGCGTCGATCCGGACACAGTGCCTCGGGGGCCACGAAGGCCACGAACACAATGATGGCGGCAATGATGAAGCCGTAGTACTCGGGGTATCCGGGTAGTGCCGTGTCATTGAGCGATGGCAGCAGCACCGTGAGCCCCACCAGCACAATGGCCGGCAGGTAAGCCAGGACCCCCACCAAAATGGGAAGTGCCTTGGCCCGGAACGGCCGACGTAGACCAAGAACTCGGGCCATGGTGAATCGATACAGAGTGGCAATGGCACCCCGTAACCCGGTCCGCTCACCCACATAGCCGCGGTAGCCGCGGTCATGGATGCGAGCCTCGCCGCTGCCTACCGGGCTGGAGGGCACGGTAGTCACTACTGGACCTCGCTGGCTTCGAGGAAGGCGTCTTCAAGGGTACGCCGTTCCCGATCCAGTCGGCGGATGCCCACGCCCCCAGCACTCAGCGCACGAGCAATGATGTCGTATACGGAATCATCTGTGTACATACAAGTGAGGTTGAGGGGCCGGTTGGGATCTACCTGAACCTGCAGACCGGCCTCACGCAGTACCCGGACTGCAGTTTCGGCGTCGTTGTCCACCGTGAGCTCCACCGATGCCCCGTCGCCCTCCAAGTCCGACACCTCACCACCGCCTGATGCCACCCCGTTGGCGATGATCACCACCCGGTCGCAGGTGCGCTCTACCTCGTCGAGCAGATGCGAACTCAGCACCACATTGAGCCCCAGTTCCGAGCCGCATCGCCGTACCAGGGACAGCAATTGATCGCGTTGCATGGGGTCGAGCCCGTTGGTGGGCTCATCGAGCAGCACCAGTTCGGGGTCGTGGACAATGGCTTGGGCCAATTTCACCCGCTGCTTTTGGCCGGTGGACATGGTGCCCAGGGCCCGGAAGCGCTCTTCGCCCAGCCCCACCTCGAACAATGCGTCACTGGCCCGGGCAATGGCCTGGCGCTTGGGGATACCGTGCAACTCCGCTACATGGCGTACGAAATCGTGGGCCCGCACGTCAGGCGGAAGGGCCTCGTGCTCCGCCGCGTATCCGATACGGGCACGTACGTCTGGGCCGGCCGTCCACGGGTCCAGGCCCAGCACACTGAGGTGCCCGGCTTCGGCTCTATGGAACCCCAACACCATGCCCAGGAATGTGGTTTTGCCCGAGCCGTTGGCCCCCAGCAGGCCGGTGACCCCTTTGGAGATGGTGAAGCTGGCCCCGTCGAGCACCGTGTTGGTACCCCAGCGCTTGGTGAGATTCTCCACCCGGACCACCACACCGCTATCTGGCAAAGTGGTGTCCGAAGCCATGGGCTAACCCTAACTGCGGTTCTGACGGGCGCTGGTCATCGGACGCACATCGCGCCCCAGAGTGGTCTCAGGTTGGTTCTCGGGCGCAATATGCGTCCGAGGGCCCCGTTTCGACCCGAGAGTGTGGATGAGACCCATTCTCGGGCGCAGAATGCGCCTTTTGAGAGTGCCCGCTAGCGGCTGATGGCGGGTGGGTTGGGAACAGATTTGCTCACCTTGCCAACGGTGCGGGCGAAGGCAGCGGCCCAGCGGCCATCTGTGAACGCCGACTGCAGCTCTCCATTGATAAGCGCACGTAGTGATGTATCGCCCTTGGGAATCCCGATGCCATACGGCTCGGAATGGAACGGGTTGCCCGTGGTCTGGAATCGGCCCAGGTCGCTCTGCTCCAAGCCCAGCAAGATGACGTCGTCGGTGGTCATGGCGTCCACCTGCCCGGCCTGCAGCGCCTTGAAGCAATCCGGATAACGCTCTTTGGTGACGGTGGTGTCGGCCTTGGGGGCGGCTGCCTTGAGGTTGGCCAAAGATGTTGACCCGGTGACCGCGCACACCTTGCGACCATTGAGGTCGCCCACCCCAGCGATAACACCGGACTCGATGTCTTCACGCTTAGCCAGGATGTCTTGCCCGGCGATGTAATACGGTCCGGCGAAATCAACCAGCAGTTTACGGGCGTCGGTGATGGTGTAAGTGGAAATCACCAGATCCACATCACCGTTCTGGAGAAACTGCTCTCGGTCCTTGGACAACGCCTCCACGAACTGAACATGACCAAGTGGATCCCCCTTTCCCGGGAACAACGCCTGGGCCACCATCTTCGAAATCTCGATGTCAAAGCCTGACAGCGTGCCGGTGGCCGGGTCCCGCAATCCGAACAACGGAACGTCGTACTTCACACCGATGATGACATTGTTCCGGGCCTGGATCCGGGCCAGCGTGGACCCTACCGCCACAGTGGACGCAGTCACCGGCGAAGCGGGGCGGTCACCGTTGAGATCGCCGCTGCTCCCAGAACACGCCACCAAACTTATCAGCGCGCAGATGATACCGACGAACCGCCGGCCCGTCATCAATGAGCCAGGATCTTGCTGAGGAACTGCTTCGCCCGATCCGACTTGGGATTGTCGAAGAACGCCGCCGGAGTGTCCATCTCCACAATTTGCCCGCCGTCCATGAACGCCACTCGGTTGGCCGCTTTGCGGGCAAAGCCCATCTCGTGCGTCACCACCACCATGGTCATGCCCTGCGCCGCCAACTCCAACATCACATCGAGTACTTCGTTCACCATCTCGGGGTCGAGAGCCGATGTGGGCTCGTCAAACAGCATCACCTTCGGGTCCATGGCAAGTGCGCGGGCGATGGCGGCGCGCTGCTGCTGGCCGCCGGAGAGTTCTGCCGGATACTGGTCGGCCTTGGCCCCGATGCCGACGCGTTCCAACAACGCGATGGCCTTACGCCGAGCATCGGCCTTGGGAAGCTTGCGGACCCGTACCGGACCCAACATCACGTTCTCCACAATGGTCTTATGGGCAAACAAGTTGAACGATTGAAACACCATGCCCACGTCAGCACGCAATGCCGCTAACGCTTTGCCCTCTTCCGGCAATACCTTGCCGTCGATGGTGATGGTGCCCGCCTCGTAGCGTTCCAACCGGTTGATGCAACGACATAGTGTGGACTTGCC
>JANYHQ010000658.1 GCA_025358985.1 Acidimicrobiales bacterium | reverse complement strand
CTGGGTACGGCATTGAGTGGCGCGCCGCCGACCTGGATGGACGCTGCAGACTCCGGTGATGGATTGCGCCTCGTGCAGGCGTTGCGCGGGCTCTCACCGGACGCACCCGGACAGCTCGGCGAAGCCGATGAGCTGCTCGATCTTCTCACGGGCCTTGCTGATGGGCGCAGCGGCACCATCGTTGGGTCTCTCGCCAGTATCGGCCCTTACCCAATCGACGACATCATGGCTCCGGCGGGCATCCCGACGCTTCCGGGCACCGTCGCGACGACCACCGTTGCGGCCAGCCTTGACGCCGACACGATCGATCTTGGCCTTGGCCGCCTGGTCGGTGAGGTCGTGCGAGCCCGGTCGGCTCCTGCATCGTCGGTGGGACCGCTTCGCCTCGGAGTTCGAGGCTCGAGCGCGCCAGTGACTGCGGGTGGCATTCGCTTTCAGGCCGCCTTCCGCGTCGATGTCGTGGAGCTTCCTCTCGACTTTGGCGATGACGCCAGTGTCGGCGCATCGCACCACCCACGCCTCTGCGTAAATCTTCACCTCGACCGGCCGACAGGTTGGCTCGTCGGGGGCCCGTCGGGTTCTATCCCGTCGGCTCGCCGCGACCCGCGGATCCGCTCGATGGAAGCTGCGCTGAACGTCGACCTGATCGACGGTTCTACACGTCTTGCCGTGACACTCCACGATGCCGCGGCCCTTGGTGTGTCGACCGGCAGATGGCTGTTCTCGCTGTCGGACGATCCGGCAACTGGCCTTGCCTCGCACCTTTCGCAAGAAGAACGGGTCCTTCTCGGGGAAGTCGCTACGGCTCTCGGCACGAGGCCCACGAGTGGCCCGCTGCGCGGTCTGTTCGACCTGCTCGTCAGCGTCGGTTTGGCCACCATCGATGCCACACAGCATCTTGCGTTCGCGCCCGATCCCATCGAACAGTCACTCCTCGATGGACGAAATCTCCTTGGCACTGCCCGAACCCATCAAAGCGATGTGGTGAACGCCATCGCATCGTGGTTTGGGGGCGCGGCCGTCGGCACAGTTGTCACCGTTCCTATCGACGCCAACGCACAGCTCGTGCTCGACCTTGGTGACGCAACCCACCCACTTCGGGTGACCTTGTCGACCACCGGTCCCGGCTTGGCTCTCATGGGAGGCTCGACGATTCGCGGCTCAGCTAGTGTGGAACGAGGCGGCCGTGTTGAACTCGACGTGCACCTCGACTCCAGTGCTGGCTCCGGATCGCACGGGCGCCTTGGACTCGCGCTGACGGTCGACACGGCCGCGGCAGTACCCGTGCGCGCGACACTCGAGCGAACCGGTGGTGTCGAGGGCCTCGCCCGTCTCGTCCCCCTCCTTCCGACTCCCGACACGGGGGCGCTGTTGCGCCTCGTCGAATCTGTAGCTCCGGCCGAGATCGTTCGGCTCATGGCCGAGTACGTGGCACGAGAAGTACCGGCAATGCGCGCACTGTTCGACGCAGTGACGCTGCGCGTCGGCGGACGGGTCCTGCTCCCGGCCGCACTGATGGCCGATCCAGCGGCCTGGTTCCTGAGCACTGCGACGCTCGGTGCCTCCGATGGACGGGTTGACCCGGCACGGGTCCAGTCGGTGTTTGCGGCTGTGCGTGCGCTGGTGCCGGGTTCACATCCAGCAAATGCCGTTGCGTTGCCGTGGGGCCTGGAGCTGCGCTGCGCCACGAATGGGGGCACACTGCGAGCAACGGTTGGCCTCAGTGCACCCATGAGCATCGCCTCGCTCCAACTCCAAGGCAGCTTCGGCCTCGAACTGCCGACCGCCGGGGCCGTTTCGCCCGTGGTTGCTCTCACCCTCGACCTGCTCGATCCAGTCACGCCGTCCACGGTGCTCGGTGGGATTGATCTCGCCGTTTCGAACACGGTGAACGCCGCCGCGCGCATCCCGGTTGGTTCGACAATCTTGACGTTGCCACTGCTCCCGATCCCCGGTGGGCTCGGCGATCTGGCTGCCGGTGCAAGACGCGCGCTGCCCCTCGCCCTGGACGCACTCGTCACGATTGGAGTGCACGGCGGCTTCGATGTTGGCTCGGCGATCGGCGCCCTTGGTGATGCCCTTGATTTACGGACCGGAGCGACGAAACATTTCGACATCGTCGAACTCGTAGCGCTCGTCGCAACGCCGACTGCATTCTTGACACGGCTCAGCGCAGGGTCGAACCGTTCTGACCTCGCGGCGGCCCTTGCGCTGTTCCTCGACCCTGTCCTTCCCGGGACCGCAATTGCGGTGGGTCCGAAGCTCACTCTTGTGCTCTCCTCACACCTCACGGTCGAGGCAGATCTCACCCCCAACGTGCCGACCGTGTGTCTCATCGTGAACGACGTACGGCCCATCGCCGGGCTCCCTATCGCAGGCGAGATTTGTCTCGGTGACGGGGGCGTTCGAAAGTTCGCCGTCGGTGTCGACGTCAGCAGCCCTGACTTGTTGAAGATCGGCAGTACGTCACTGTTTCCGGGTGCGTCGTTCTCAATCGGCGTTGACGCGCCCCGGCCGGCTGGACTGATCGAGGCGCGCTTGTGGACAGCCGCGCCGACGGCAGTTCAGCGCGATGCCATCCTCGTGCAACTCGATCTCGCGACGGGCTTTGCGCTGCGCTGGCGTCACGGTGGCACCGATACTGACGACCCAGGTGCTGCGGCCTTTGGTCTCGCTCGCGCGTACCTCATCCCAATCGCCGCCGAGTTGATCTTGAACATCACCGAAATTCGAGATCTGCTCGAGGCAAATCTGCTTTCGACCGGTCAAAAGCTGGGACAGCTGCTGCATCCAAACGTACTGGCCCGCACGTCGAGCGGCGGCGTCCACTATCGACTTTCGTTCCTCGACGCGAATCCTGATGGAAGTTTCGACCCCCTCGCGCTGCTCACCCGTGCACTCTCGACGGCGGCGAACGCAGCCAGCGCGGTACTCGGCGGCAGCGCATCAAGAGGTCTGCCACTGCCCGGTGGTGTCCCGCTGGCGGTCAACTTGGCCAGCGAAACTGACGGTTCCGGAACTCGCTATGGAATCACGCTCACCATTCCACCGCACAAGCAGATCGAGCTGTTCTCGACCAGTAGCGCCCGCCTCTCCATCGAGGTCGTCGACGACTGGCTCAGTGACCCCGCGATCACGCAACCCGTAGCTGGTGCGGCCGGAATTGACGTGCTCGTTGTCCGAATTCCGACTGCCGGTACCCCTTCGATCGCACCCCGTCTCATCATGCGCGGAGTTGGGCTGCGAATCGATAAGCCCGGCGGGCAGAAGCTCATCGACCTTGGCCTCACCATCCGCTCAATCGGCCTTCACGGCTACATCGACAAGGACTTCGACCCCGGCACGGTGGTGCGCGCTGGCGGGCACCTCGAACTCGACCAGTTCGGAATCCCACTCGGCAACGCAAGCGGCAACCCGGTGGCGTCCGGTTTCATGTCGCCGAGCAGCAGCGCCGGGGACGCCGAGAAGCTCGCCCCGGCCTTCAGCCCCGCACTCGCCATAGTGTCGAAACCAAGCGGCATCGGGGTCGACGTGTCGCTTCGCGCTGGGCCTGGGAATGGACCGTGGTGGCTTCCGATCCAACGAGCATTTGGTCCGCTGTACGTCGAACAGGTCGGACTGGGTGTCAAACGGTCTGGCTCGACGACCGAATCGATTTCGATCCTTGTCGACGGTGGAGCATCAGTCGCAGGTCTCACGGTGCAAGTCGATGATCTCGAAGTAATCATCCCATGGGCAACCCCGTTTCAGCTCAACACGTGGCGGCTCGATCTTGCGGGCATTGGCGTCGGTTACCAAGGCGGGAGCCTTTCCGTTGCGGGCGGGTTACGAAAGCTCGACCGCAACGGCCATCCTGACTATCTCGGGATGTTGCGAGTCACATTCGTGCCCTATGGGATCACGGCGGTTGGCGGTTACGGCGTGTTCGAAGACGGAGCCGGCGGCGAGTACACGTCGTTCTTCTTGTTCGGAGCGGTCACGGCACCGATTGGTGGACCGCCAGCATTCTTTGTGACTGGACTCGGCGGCGGCATGGGCGTGAATCGCCGCCTCATCTCGCCAACCATCGAAGAAGTGGACACCTTCATTCTGGTTCAGTGCCTCGACCCGTTCTCGTCGATGGCCCAAAATCCAATGGGGGCCCTTGACCAGCTCGGCACGGTGTTTCCGCCCGAGCGCGGTGCGATCTGGTTCGCCGCGGGTCTCAGTTTCACCAGTTTCTCGCTCGTGTACGCAACCGCCGTGCTCACCGTCGAAGTTCACGATGGACTCGAAATCAACCTTCTCGGCCTGGCACGCATTGCCCTGCCGAATCCCGCGTTACCAATGGCTCAGGTCGAGTTGGCCTTGCAGGCACGACTGTCGACCCAGGAAGGCATCTTCTCGATCAAGGCGCAGCTGACGGAGAACTCCTGGCTCATCAACGAGTCTTGCCGGCTGACCGGCGGGTTCGCTTTTGTCCTGTGGTTCAAGGGTGACATGGCTGGCCAATTTGTCGTGTCGCTCGGCGGATATCATCCCGACTTCCACAAGCCAGCTGCGTTTCCGAGTGTGCCGCGCCTCGGAATCAGTTGGGAACCGGGCTTCGGGGTCTCAATCAAAGGCGGTTCGTACTTCGCGCTGACCGCTACGTGCATCATGGCCGGCGTCGAACTGGAGGCGTCATACAAAAGCTCGGTGGTGTGGGCAAGCCTCGAAGCAGGAGTCCACGTCCTCGTTTCATGGGACCCGTTCTTCTACGACTTCAAAGCCTTCATCCGAATCTCTGCCGGCATCGACATCGAGATCTGCTTCATCGTCTGTGGGCACGTACGACTCGGCTTCTCCTTCGGCGCAGAAATCCACGTACTTGGTCCGAAGCTCCGCGGCTCCGTCACGCTTGACCTCGATGTCGTCTCCGTCACGGTTCATTTTGGACCCGAGTCAGCCACGAACTCGCCCGAACCACTCCCCTACGTCGCGTTCCGCGACAAATATCTTCGCTCCGGCGACGACGACGGCCATGTTCTCACAGCATCGATCACTCGCGGCCAAGTACCAGCCACTGTGACCACATCGGGATCAGGTACCGGTCAGAACGGTGTCGCCGACGACGGCAGCGCAGCCAAACCGTGGCGCGTCGGCCCAGAGTTCGCCTTCAGCGTGCAGACGCGCGCCGCCACGAATGCGATCCCCGGCCTCACACTTCCGATGACCATCACGAACCGACATCTCGATCTCGGACCGGCTGGGCGCGCCAATGTCACGAGCACCTTGTCCGTGGTGGTGCGCGATCCCAACGGTGTCGACGTCTCGTCGAAGTTCACCCGTACGCCGGTACTCGGCAAAGCACCGGAGGCGACGTGGACCGTGCTTCCTTCCAAGCTTGCGCCCGACGCGAAAGTCATCGACGCCTGCACGGGGCTCGACCTGGTCGCCAAGCTCGACATTGCGTTGGACGCCATCACAGTGGCCATCGAGCGCACCGAAATCAGCACCGACGTCAAACCAATCCCGTTCGCGGTCGAGGGTCGAGTTTCGACCGGACGCGGCGAGTTTGCGCTCATCCGAGCCGAAGCCCTCGTTACACAACGTCGCGTCTCACACGCCGTGGATGTCGCAGGCGACACGTTCACCGTCGTGGCCCGACTCGCCGCTGGACCCCTTGGCGACACGCGCCTTACACGCGCCGCACAGCGCACCGACCGCGTTGCCCCACCTCGCCTCGTCGCACTCGGCACAGGAATTGCAGACACTGCCCGACGTCCGGTGCGTACCGCTGTGGTGAAGGCTCCACGAGTCCTGGTCCCGAAGCCCGACATCACGCCAAATCCCCCAACCGTGGTTGCGTGGATGCGCGCGGACATATCGCAGGCGGCGAACACTCCTGGTCCGGTTTTCACCGTGAAATCTGATCAGCCGCGCACCGTTGCCCCGACGTTGGCTGATATCCAGGTCGGGCTTTCGGCGTCACTTGGCGCGTGGTTGCGTCTCGTCGCACAGTCCTCATCTGGACGATCAGACGCCGCCACGGTCCTACCAATTGGTCGGGTGCCAGTCACCGCGGCGGCTGGGCTGCGCCGTGAACGCCAACGCTCCATGCGTGTCGACCCGATCCTGGCTAAAGCGACTGCCCGCATCGACGAGGACCTGCAGGGACCTGGCGCACTTGTGCGAGCCGGCGACGCCATCGTGTTCGAGATCGCGCGCTCCGGCCACGACCGTGCCACCAAACGGCCACGGCTGCGCGCCACCGGTGAACTGGCGGTACGTATCGTCACACTCGATCGCAGCGGACGGCCCATGACCGACGAGACCCTTCACGGCGATGCCCGTGTTTCGGCAACCGTGCCCGAAGGCGCGCAGCGTCTCGTGGCGCTCGGCGGTACACAGACATCGCTGAGCTGCGGATGGCTGAGCGAGTCATCGCTCGTGCAGGTCGACGAACGAAGCTATGCCGGACCCGGCTGCATGGTGATTGCTGGCTCGTTGTCGACGTTCCGTGGACACCGCACGACCACCACTTCCATCATGCGAGCCCGCGACGCCGTACGAGGCGCTACATCTGTCACCACCACAGTTGCGCACACCACTCGCTCCATCGTGGTTCTCTTCGACGGAAACGCGGACGATGCACCGAGCATCACACTGGCCG
>JANYHQ010000656.1 GCA_025358985.1 Acidimicrobiales bacterium | reverse complement strand
CTGATCTCCATCGTGCGCCACTTAAGCCGCTTCGACGGTGCATCATCATTTTCTACGTGGACATACCGGGTTGCCACCAACGCCGCCCTCGATGAACTGCGTCGTCGTGGCCGTCGTCCCACGCCCGTCGACGAACTGCCCTTCGATGGACGCAACGCCTCCCCCACCGATCGAGTCCCTGATCAGTTGGCTGATCGCCTTGCGGTGGATGCCGCGCTGGCAGTGCTTCCCCCCGATTTTCGGGCCGCCGTGGTACTGCGAGATTTGTGCGATCTCGATTATGGCGAGATCGGCGAGATACTCGGCATACCTCCCGGTACCGTGAGGTCGCGCATTGCACGGGGACGTGCCGCACTCGTTCCGCTCCTCAACGGGAACCGTAACCCCTCGTCCAACCGTCACAAAGAGACGCTATGACTGAACAACCCACCATCGACCCGATCTGGGATGCAGGGCACCTTCGCTCTGAGTCCATTTCGGCGCGTCTCGATGGCGAATTCCTACCCGGGGATGTGCGGGCCGCGGTCGACGCTCACCTGGAGAGCTGTGACACGTGTCATCGTCGATCGTTGGACTTCAGCGTTGTCCGCGACCGGCTGAATCAGTTCCCGCTACCACCGCCGTCCGTCCTGGATCTCCTCACCACTCGGGCGCTCAAGAAAATGACGATGGTCTCGGCCGCGCCTGCGACACCGGCCGACTCGCCGTTGGCAACTATCACCGATTTGGCGCGTCATCGTACGGAGCGCACCAAGCGGTTCATGGCGGTAGCGGCGGTGGCTGCGGTAGCCGTTATCGGCATCGGTGTGGGTTCCGTGGTGCGGGCCAACCGTCCGATCTCGCCGAGCGATCAACTGGCCCAAGGTGACACCACCCCGCAACTGCGCATCGGTGAGCCTGCGACCACCAACCCCACAGGCGCTGACGCATCCCAAGCAGCCTCAGCCGCAGCGCAATCAGCCACGGGCTCTGGGGCGCCTGCAGCGCCGGTGGCGCCGGCCCCATCGGCGACGCCACCCCCCCTGTCAGCAACCGACTTGGCAGCCAAGCAGGCGGCGGAATTGCCCACTGGAGTTCCACCGACGAATGCCACTCAGCCCATCACCTCACCCAACACCAAACAACTCGACGCTCTACCACCCCCCGGACCACCTCCCGGCGACGCTGCGTCCGGGAGTGCCGCTAGCAAAGCACCAGCCGCCGTCGCGTCAGTCACCACGGCAACGCTTCCTACCCTCAACGCAACGTCACCGGAAGCCCTGAGTCTCCTCCTCACTGCAAACCCGTCCTTGGTGGACACCCTGGCGTTGTCCGGCCCTTGCCTTGTCGAACTCACCACTGCGCTGGGTAGTACCGAGGTCCGCTTGGGCGCTGCCCAGATCAATGCCCAGGTCACCATCATCGGAGTAACCCGCTCCGTCGGCAAGAAGGCCGTAACCCTGCGCATCGCGCAAGCCGATCCCACCTCGTGCAGCGTTACCGAGATCGGGGTTGCGGGCACAAAACCCAGCACCACCAATGCAAAGTAGACTTTTGTCGATGAATGAGATCTCCCCACGGACCTCCGCTTGTCCGCTCCGCCTGGTCGCTGGCGTAGGCACCGGGGAGCCGCAATGACCCCCCCACAGGACAGCGATTGGGCGGCCCAACTCGTCGATTCGCTCGATTCGGCCATTGCCGGTATTCGCTCCAAGACTGCTGACCCCATCGCTCGGATCGTGCGTTACCTCGTGTTCGGAGTCATGGCCGCCGGAGTCAGCATCGTGGCGTTGTTGCTGGTCACCATCGGCGCGGTTCGCGGCTTGGACAAGCTCATTCCCGGTGATCGCAGCATTTGGGCGGCCGATCTCGTCCTCGGTGGAATCTTTCTGGTCGCCGGGTCGTTGGCGTGGCGCAGGCGACGTCGCCCGTAACACGGCCATACCACGCACCAGGAGTTCACATGTCAAGCGTTCCAGTTCGCAACGTCATCATCATCGGATCAGGGCCAGCGGGGCTCACCGCGGCCATATACACCGCACGGGCCAACCTCACACCTCTGATCATCGAAGGGGAGATCTCATCCACTGGTGATCAGCCTGGCGGCCAACTGATGCTCACCACCGAAGTGGAGAACTGGCCTGGGTTCGAGCACGGCATCCAAGGGCCCGAGTTGATGTCCACCATGCGGGCTCAGGCTGCACGGTTTGGTACCGAGTTCCTTACTGCCAAAGTCACCAGGGTAGATCTCACAGCCACTCCCAAACGCGTGTGGGTGGGCGACGATGAGTACCAGGCCCACTCCGTCATCGTCTCCACTGGGGCCCGGTCACTGATGCTGGGTGTCGACAACGAGCCGATCCTCCTCGGGCACGGCTTGTCCACTTGTGCTACCTGCGATGGATTCTTCTTTCGCGGTCAGGAGATCGCC
>JANYHQ010000642.1 GCA_025358985.1 Acidimicrobiales bacterium | reverse complement strand
CTTGCTGATTGGGGTCGACGGGGTGGACGGCCAGCACGGCACGGTGTTGTTATCTACCGTGGTGTTGGGATCCGCCGCTCGCGCCCCGGCGCCCGGCGCCGGTCCCCCACCGCCCAGTGGGCCACGTGGCGCTGCGCCCCCCAGTGATTCGGCGCCGTCAATCCCGGTCCGCAGCGCCGCCCCGCCCATCGACATCCTCACCCGCTGATCGGCTTGGTTCGCCCGAGCGCGGCACATCGGCACCAGCCACAGCACGCAGTGTGGCGCTGTGACGGCCCGTCAGCCAAATACTCACGGGTCGTGAGAATCGACGGGCCGATATGCCGCGACGGGTATGGGGCTAGAGGTATTGCCCGGTGGCCGCCCGCTCGATGGAACGGCCTCCTTCGGGAGCAACGTCGGCCCCCTTGGAGATGATGGTGCGCACGTACACGATGCGCTCCCCCTTTTTTCCGCTGATTTTGGCCCAATCATCGGGGTTGGTGGTGTTGGGCAGATCCTCTTGCTCTTTGAACTCCTGGCGGGTGGACTCCAGCAGATCTTGGGCTCGTATGCCTTTGCCCTCACCGGCGATTTGGCGTTTGATGGACAACTTCTTGGCTCGGCGCACAATGTTTTCGATCATGGCGCCCGACGAGAAGTCTTTGAAGAACATCACTTCCTTGTCCCCGTTTTGATACGTGACTTCCAAGAACTTGGTGTCTTCCTCTGTGCGGTACATGTGCTCCACGCACGTTTGCACCATGGCGTCCACCGCCTTCTGGCGATCACCGCCACCAAGCGTTGCCACCTCAGCCTCATCCAAAGGCAGATCCACCGTGAGGTAGCGACCAAAGATCTGCCGCGCCGCTTTCTCGTCGGGACGCTCGATCTTGATCTTCACGTCAAGGCGGCCGGGACGCAGAATGGCCGGATCAATGAGATCTTCCCGGTTCGATGCACCGATGACGATGACATTGCGCAGCGCTTCCACCCCATCGATCTCGGCCAGCAACTGGGGAACAATGGTGGACTCCATGTCGGAGCTGATACCAGTGCCGCGGGTACGAAACAGCGAGTCCATCTCGTCGAAGAACACAATGACGGGCACACCCTCTTCGGCTTTCTCGCGAGCCCGTTGGAACACCAAACGGATTTGGCGTTCCGTTTCTCCCACGTACTTGTTGAGCAATTCCGGACCCTTGATGTTGATGAAGTAGCTACGCGCCGCCGGTTGGCCCGTTACCTGGCTCACCTTCTTGGCCAACGAGTTGGCCACCGCTTTGGCAATGAGGGTTTTGCCACACCCTGGAGGCCCGTACAGCAATATGCCTTTGGGGGCAGGCAGTTGATGCTCGGCAAACAATGCTTGGTGCAAGAACGGAAGCTCCACCGCGTCCTTGATCATTTCTATCTGGGCATCCAATCCGCCCACATCCTCGTAGGAGATGTCGGGGACTTCCTCAAGCACCAACTCTTCGATTTCGGCTCGCGGCAGACGCTCCAACAACAGGTTGGCCCTGGTGTCGAGTAGCAGCGAATCGCCAGCGCGCAGACGAACGTCTGATGCCAACAGTGCGTCGCCGAGTTCCACCACCCGCTCGTCATCGGTACGGCCGGTGACAATGGCACGACGGCCGTCTTCCATCAGTTCCTTCAGCGACACCACTTCGCCGGACCCATCATTGAGGCGCGCTGAAACGATGTTGAGGCTTTCGTTGAGCACCACCTCAAGCCCGCGACTGAGCTCCTCATGTTCGAGTGAGGGATGTAGCGCCACCCTCATCTTGCGACCCGCGGTGAAGATGTCCACCGTTCCGTCGTCGTTGCGGGACAAGAACGTGCCGTACCCATTGGGGGCCTGTGTGAGCTTTTCCACCTCCTCACGCAAATTGGAGATGTGCTCACGCGCCTCGCGGAGCGTGTAGCTGAGCTTCTCGTTCTGGGACACCGCCTGAGCCAATTGGCCCTTGGTCTCCAGCAAGCGCTCTTCGAGTGTGCGCACCCGTTTGGGAGCTTCTTGGAGCTTGCGGCGAAGCGTGACGATGTCTTCTTCGAGTGACTTGATCTGCTCTTGAAGCTCGGCTACCTCGCGCTCGTAGGCGGTGAGCCGTGCCTGGAACTCGGCGTTCGACATGGCGTGGATGCCTCCTTTCGGCGCACCTTAACGCTTACCACGCGCCAATCAATGTGAACCATGAGCAGTGGTCACACTTTTACTGGCCACTTCCGGGTAAATTGGCGATACTCTTCCTAACTGAGGGCTGACTTCAGCCTTCACTCCCAACACAACACCTCGACAAAGGCAGGACCCCATGGGCATGAAAGTGTGGATCGACCAAGACCTG
>JANYHQ010000575.1 GCA_025358985.1 Acidimicrobiales bacterium | reverse complement strand
ATGTGGCAATTGACTCGATGACGGGGTGGCGCAACATCGGTGTGGAATACAGCCAGAGCCCCGATCGGCCGGACCTGAACGAGACGTTTTGCTATCGGCTGCGCGACGAGGACAAGTTGAATGCAGCAATTCTTGGCTCAGATCTTTTGGAGTGCTGCCGTACCGCCCATCGGGTACTCGACGCCGTGGCCGCCAATGCCCTCAATGAACTGGCCGACCACCTGGGACTCGTGGACAAGGTGCCCCGAATTCGTACCGCACAGGAATCGTGGTTGCAACTGAATTGGTCCCATCCTGGCGTCACTGAACGCGACTTCATCCAGGACGCCCACGAGGATGGCCACCTCATCACCTTGCTGCTGGCTGACGCCGACGGCCTCGAGGTACTTGACCGTCAGGCCGGATGGGTGGGAGTGCGGCCATCGCCAGAGCGAGTGATCTGCTTCGCCGGGGAATGTGGTGCTCTGCTCACTGATGATGCGGTAAGGCCCATGCAGCATCAAGTGCGCGTCCACCGAGAGGTTGCGTCCCGGCTCAGCGTGGCGTATTTCGTGAACCCGGACCTAGATCAATACTTGGTTCCGTGGGTAGATGGGCTCCGTAACCAGGGGGTTGATTTGTTGCGCTGGGGTCAAGAAAACCCAGCGCGCTTTGGACTTCCTCAACTCTGAGTGGGCCTGATTTCATCAGTGCACTGATATTCAGTGGATGGTGGTTTCGCCCGTCATCAGCGACAGCGCATGCGGGATGGCATCGAGTACTGCACCTAAACACTCCACGCAACCCTTGGGCGAACCGGGCGTATTGAGCACAAGAGCCATGCCCCTGGTGCCAGCCACCCCTCGGCTGAGCCGCCCCGGTGCCGGGTTGACCAACCTGGCCGCCTCGGCCAGCCCAGGCGCCTCACGCTCCAGCACGCTACGGGTGCCTTCGGGGGTGAGATCGCGAGGTCCGAATCCGGTGCCCCCGGTGGTGACCACCAATCCAGCAAAGTCCTGACACATCTCGATGAGGGCGGCGGCCACTGGCTCCACCCCATCGGCCACCACCCGATGCTCGGCCACCTGCCAGCCTGCACTGAGCAACAACTCTTGCAGTGCGGCGCCGCTGGCATCCTTGCGCACACCGTGGTGAACACCATCTGACACGGTGAGGACCTTGGCCGCCAAAATCATGAACGGTGCGCTTCGGTCAGGGCTGCTTCGGACAGGGCTGGTTTGGTCAACGAAGTGTTCACAGCCTGACGGATGGCGGCGGCGGCGGCCAGCGGATCGGGTTGGGCAAAAATGGCGTTGCCGGCGACAAAGGCGGTAGCTCCCGCTAAGGCGCACACACCCGCCGTATGTATGTCGATACCACCATCAACCTGGATGACCGTACTGACCCCGAGGCGGGCAATTTCTTGCGCGGTTTGGGTGATCTTGGGAACCACCGAATGGATGAACGATTGTCCGCCGAAGCCTGGGAACACAGTCATCAACAACACCAGATCCACGTCCGCCAGGAAGGGAGCGAACTGCTCGAACGGAGTGTCCGGATTGGCCACGATTCCGATGCCGATGCCGAGCTCACGGGCTTGGGCGATGAGTGCGGCGGTATGGTTGAGCTCAACGTGCACCGAGCACGAGCTGGCCCCCGCCTCGGCAAACGCGGGCAAGTATTGGGCGGGGTCAGTGATCATGAGATGGCAATCCAAGAACTCGTCGGTGTGCTGACGAATGGATTTGACCACTGGCGGACCGATGGTGAGATTGGGTACGAAGTGACCGTCCATCACATCCACGTGCAACCAGTCGGTCTGCGGCGCCACGAGTTCGATGGCGGCGCCCAAGGCCGCAAAATCGGCCGACAGGATGGACGGGCAGATGCGCACCGGAGGGGACATGGAACGGATCGTATACAGGCCCCGCGGCATTGCGATCCGGCGCGCAACCGCTACCGTGCCGGAGTGGCTCGACATCTGCGACTCGGCGAAGTATTGCTGGCCCTGGAAGGCATGGCCATTGCCCGAGGGGTGTACAGCGGTGACGACGCCGACATCCATGCTCGCGTGGTTGACACCGCTGAGATCCTTGCAGGGCTCGAAGCCGACGACCCCGGCACCCTCGAACGACTCGGTGTCAACGTCACCGAGTACGACCCCAGGTCGGGATACTGCACATGGTCGTCCACGTACGACGACGGTATCAATCCGCTCATCGATCTGGAGGAGCCTGCCCTACTGGCAGTGCTCGACACGATCGAAGTTGGAACCGCTGCTGACGTGGGGTGCGGCACCGGTCGAGTGCTCGGTCTGTTGAACCGGCGGGGACATACGGTGACCGGCATTGACCAGTCACCCGAAATGCTGACATTGGCCGCCGTTCGACTGCCGAGCGCCACCTTGATTTCCGCAGCGCTGGCAGGGCCGGGTTCGATTCCCCTACCGAATTCCACCCTCGACCTGGTGACATGCGCGCTGACGATGGCCCACCTGCCATCGTTGGACGAGCCTGTTGCAGAGTTGGCCCGCCTGCTGCGACCCGGTGGCCGCTTGGTGATCAGCGATGCCCATCCGTTGGCCGTGCTGTTCGACCTACAAGCCATCTTCAACACCGAAGACGGCCACACCTCTTGGGTTCGAAATCATGTTCATCTGCATGGTGACTATCTGCGCGCCTTCGAATCCGCCGGACTCCGGGTTCGGGCCTGTATCGAGCCTGTGGTGACCCCTAGGCGAGGACCGTTGTTGAGCCTCGCAGCCCAGGTTCGTCCTCACGGCGCGCGTGCTGCTTACATCGGTCTGCCGTATGTGTTGATCTGGGACCTCGAACGCCACCCTTGACCCAAGGTGCGGCGGCGTCTGCGTAATGTGAGGCATATGCGTGTTGATGGTGGTATCCCGTCCGAGTTGGAGAAGATCGCCGGAGCCGCGCAGGCTCAGGAGAAAGCGGGGTACGACGGGGCCTGGGTGGCCGAAACCAGCCGGGACCCGTTCCTGCCACTGGCACTAGCCGCCGAGCACACCTCCACTTTGGAGATCGGCACGTCCATCGCCGTGGCCTTCGCCCGTAATCCCATGACCACCGCCGTATCGGCCAATGATCTGCAGCGCTACTCGCAGGGGCGATTCATTCTGGGACTGGGCAGCCAAATCAAACCCCACATCACGAAGCGGTTCTCCATGGAATGGTCGAAACCGGCCGCTCGGATGCGTGAGTTCGTGTTGGCCATGCGCGCCATATGGGACTGCTGGAATCTAGGTACGCCGTTGGAGTTCCGTGGTGACTTTTATACCCACACACTGATGACGCCGTTCTTCAACCCCGGCCCCAACCCGTTTGGACAGCCCAAGGTGTTGCTGGCCGGCGTGGGTGAGCGGATGACCGAGGTGGCAGGCGAGGTATGCGACGGGTTCTTTGCCCACGCCTTCACCACCGAGCGTTACCTGAAGGAAGTGTCGCTGCCTGCATTGCAGCGGGGTATGGACAAATCAGGTCGTACGCGCGCTGATTTTCAGGTGAGTCTGCCGGTGTTTTTGGTGACAGGTCGTAACGAGGAGGAGTTCGAAAAGGCGGCCGCCGGCACCCGTCAACAAATTGCCTTTTACGGCTCCACGCCCGCATATCGACCCGTGCTGGAATTGCATGGTTGGGGCGACCTACAGACAGAACTCAACACCCTGTCCAAACGCGGTGCCTGGGAGGAGATGGGGCGGTTGTTGGACGACGACATCCTGGCCGCTTTCGCGGTAGTGGGCGAGCCCAAAGACATCCCCGCCCAGATCCGGGAGCGCTTCGATGGTGTGGTGGATCGTGTGAGCTTCTACTTACCGTATGAGAGCGACCACGGCGAACTCACAGGACTCATCACCGAACTCAAAGCCTGACCAACCTCGCTCGTCATCCGCGGCAGTTCAGCACGCAGAATGGCGCTCAACGTAGTGGAAATAGGATGAATCGGTCCAAACACTCACATCACGTGGGATGTTGTGTTGATGTGCTGCGCTCAGCCTTTGGGGGTTTCGGTGACGGTGACCGAGGTGATGGTGACCGGTTCACGCGGAGCCCCGTCGTTGACGGCCAAGGCGGCTATGGCATCAACGGTGGCCTGTCCGTCGGCCAACTCGGCGAACAGCGAGTACAGCGGAGGCAACGTGGTGCCATTTACCCCAGAGATGACAAAGAATTGGCTGCCGTTGGTATTGGGCCCGGAATTGGCCATGGCCAACGACCCAATCTTGTACTCCCCCGCCTGGGGCAGTTCGTCGGCAAAGGTGTATCCCGGACCGCCGGAACCGGTGCCCTCGGGGTCTCCACCCTGCAGAACGAAGTCGGGCACCACACGATGGAAGATGATGCCGTCGTAGTAGTGGTACCGGGACAACACCACAAAATTGTTCACCGTCTTGAGGGCCTTGGCCGGGA
>JANYHQ010000493.1 GCA_025358985.1 Acidimicrobiales bacterium | reverse complement strand
GCCCGCTCTATAAGAAGCTTGGCTACGTGCCCCCGTCGCTGCGAGGTCGCAAATGATGGGCCGTCAAAGTGTCGACCCGGGAACGGGGCAGGATGCGCAGAAACAGGGTCGTCATGGTTGGATGATGATCGTTTGCTGCATCCCGATGCTCGTCATCGCAGTTGTGCTGGTCGCCGCTGGGGTCGTACGAGCCAGTTTCTTGATATATGCCGTCGGGTGCACGGCCATGATGGCCCTCATGATGCGTGGCATGAACCACGGCGGCATGAACCACGGCAGCGACCAGGGCGGACACAACCAGTCAAGTCACGCCGATCATGTCGATCACGTCGACCAGGATCGGTAGGCGTCACTGCGGAGGGGCGCAGTCGGCGGACGTCCAACTCTTTTCGGATAATCGGCGCCGGATCAACTGACAAGGGCGCTGCGCGTCTTCGTCTCATCTTGCTTGCGGCATTCGACCAGAAAGATGGATGTGGTTGTGTCCCGCCTACGGTGGCCTCCTGAGAACATGGTTGCCGGTTTCCGCGCTACACGGTCAGTGGTGCGGGGTGCCGATGCAGAACTCGTTGCCTTCGGGGTCGGCCAGGGTCGTCCAGTGCATGCCGTACTCGTCCTTGTCGTGAACGTGTGTTGCGCGCGATCACCCGAGCGACTTCACTGGAGACGTCGTCAGCATCGAGGTCGAGGTGCACCCGGTTCTTCACAGTCTTGCCCTCGGGCACCTGGATGAACATGTACCCGATACGCAACGAATCGGCGAGGCCGATCGAGGCGAAGAACGGCGACGGTGGCATCGGCTCGGTGTCGATTGGTCGGCCGAGAACGGCTGACCAGAACTCGCTGATGACGGTGGCGTCTGTGCAATCGAAGGTGACGGCTTTGTGGACGAGGGTCACGGGAACTCCTGGGGTGGTGGTCCGGTGGGACGGTCGGGCCGATGCCGAATGCGGAGTGGGATGTCGACATATATATCTATCTATCGATACTTATTGTATGACGGTACCTACATCTCCTCTTGAATCAACCGTCGGTGTTCGTGAACTCAAGAATCAGCTCAGCAGCTTTCTCGATCGTGTCAAGGCCGGCGAGGAGTTCACCGTGACCGAGCACGGTCGACCCGTGGCTCGACTGAGCGCACTCGCTGGTGACGTCGACCGTATGGCGGCGCTCGTGGCGGCTGGCATCGTCCAACCTGCGACCAAGCCACATCGCCGACTGCCCGCAAAGCAGGTGAAGATCGCCGACGGTTCCTCGTCGCCACTGACATCGTGGCCGACCAACGAGGGTGATCACCTATGTCGATACCTCGATCGTGCTGAAACCCTTGGTCATCGACGAACTTGGTGGTGACGCAGCCGCACGACTTTGGTTGGACTCCGACTACATCGTCTGTGCCGAGATCGGTTACACCGAAGCACGGGCCGCGTTGGCCGCGGCACATCGCAATGCCCGCTTGAGTACTCGCTCGCACGCGCCGACCAAGGCCGAACTCGAGGGACTCTGGGCCCAAGTAGATGTGGTTGTTGTCAACACCGCCCTGGTGCGGTTGGCCGGTGATCTTGCCGAGCGCGAAAAGCTCCGTGGCTCGCAGTTCTTTACCCGCTCGCCCGTTGCTTCAAACCTCAGTCTTGAAGGAGAGACAAGCTGAGGTCTACCCGACCCCCATCCCATACTCTGTCCCACTCGATAACCCTTAGTGAGGACGAACGGTCTTGACGGGAGCGAGCACCGGCGCATGCTGGAACGAAGCCAGCCCGGGAATCCGGGCTGACTTGGTAGCCCTCAGCGCCTCCGCCACCATCGGCGTGGGATGTTCGGCTGGAACGTGGTGATGATCGCTGGCGGTAGCGACCGTGTTGGAGCAGGGCCTTCCCGAGCGGCATCTCCCTCAGCGCCTTGCGTTGCACGAGCGGCAGCGCGGTAACTGAGGGTCGGTCGTCGTTGCCTTGAGAGAGGGTGCTGGGGAGGTGTTCTTCGCCGCTGACGGCTTCGACGTAGTTGAGTCCTTCGACGTCGCTCATGCCGGGGAACCAAATCTTGGTCAGGAAGTTTGTGAGCACGACGTCGGACCTCGCGCCGAACTTCGCTCGGATCTGTGCAATCGACTGCCAAATCGTCACTAGCTGCACCCCCATTCCGGCGAGGGTTGAGGCCCAGACGGGGAGGTCGTCGAGGCGCATGTTTCCGGTTTGTCGATGAGGAGCAGGATTTCGGGTGTGACGGGGTTGCCTTGGATGTTGCGTTCGTTGATTTGTCCGACGAG
>JANYHQ010000469.1 GCA_025358985.1 Acidimicrobiales bacterium | reverse complement strand
CCCCCGCGCCAATCGGGGCCATCACGATCACTGGAGCGGACCTCACCCCGGCCGCTAAGGCCCGACTTATCGCTGCAGGCGTTGGCGAGTTCTCCTTTACCGTCGTGCCGCTCACCGCCCCGAAGGTGATGCCGGCCCCGGCCCCCGCGCCGGAGCCGGCCGTCGAGCCGTGGCTGGACAAAGGGGTGCCGCGTAGCGCCGTTCCGGCGGAAGCGCCGCCCGTCGTGCCGCGTAGCGCCATCGTCCCCGTCGTCCAGATGCGGTGGGTGCGGTACGGCAACGGCCCGTGGCAGTTGGAGGCTACAACTTGCCCCAACGGCCGATGCCCTCTGGCACGATAACCCTCACCCCTACCCAGGAAGCCTTATGGCCGGCACCACGACCACGACCCTGCCACCACCAACCCTCAACGAAAGACGGACGATGACCGTTAAGATGACGATGCCGTACTCCGACCCCAACATGGTTTTGCACGCTGGCAAGTCGTACGACTTGCCGGAAGCGCTGGCAAAGCAACTACTGGCCCATGACCCCGCAGCCGCAGTTTTGCTCACGGCGGCTGAACTTTCCGTCTTGGCGGCGTTGGGTACCCGCGTGAGGAAGCCCACGCGGCCCGACCCGGAAGACGACACCGAACGGTAACGGCCCGCCCGCTACCTCTGACCCGGATACGTCGTTGTAGTGTACAACTACAATGGGGTATCCGGGTTGTTTCACACCAATAGGGGGCACCATGATCGGCACACTGACAGGCGGTTCCGGCCGGGCGTACGGGTTGACGCGCACGGGGCCGTTGGCAACTTCCATCGTCACGGTGGCGGAAGCGAAGAGTCACATGCGCATCCTCGGCCGCGACGCCGTGGACACGGACATCCTCGCCTACCTCTGCTTCGCCGAAGAGTACCTGACGGACACGACCCGTCACTCGTTTCAGCCCGCCTCGTTTACCCTCACGATGGACCGCCCGCCGGCGCAGTACGGCTACCGCATTCTCCCGTACGGGTACTACAACAACGCCATCGAGATTCCCGTCGGGCCGTTACTGGCCGTGCAGGCGGTCACGTTTAACCTCACCGACGGCAGCGGTATCGGGTCTGCCCCGACTCCTACAGTGTTGGACCCTACAACTTACTCTGTCGTCAACGGCCGCATCCCCGGCCGCGTCGTGCCGGCTCACGGTACTTACTGGCCGTTCGCCAGCGTGTTTTCCCTCGAAAACGTGCGGATCGATTTTACGGCGGGGTACAACGGCCCGGCCCCCCACGTTGCGCGCATGGCGGTGAAACTGCTCGCGGCGTATATGTATGAGAACCGCGAACCGTTGGTGACGGCGAACGTCGTGGGGACTTTGCCGATGACGCTGATGAATCTCATTCGGAACCTTACACTACAGGGGATGGCATGAAAGCGGGCGTTATGCGTCACGCGGTCTACGTGTTGCTCTACACGGATTCCTACACGGCTCAAGGCGACCGCACGCGGGTGTTTGAGCCGAAGCCGACTCCGTACGACCCCATCGCCGCGGCGGCTGGGCAGGCGCAGCTACCGACGTATCGGCCTGCCGACGATTGGGCCGCCATCGAACCCCTCAAGGGGCGTGAACTCGTTGTCGCGCGCGGTATGCGCGCCGACCTATCGCACCGCATCACGATGCGATATCGGCCGGACGTGTCGGAACAGTCCCAGATTTATTGGGTGCAGCAAGACGCCATTGGCGCGCAACCGCTCATCGACTACACGTTTGAACTCGGGCCGGAAGTGAATGACGAGTTGCGGGCGGTCGAGATGTCTTTCTACGCTTACACTATCCGGTAGTTGTAGGGTACAACCAATGGGCGCGCTCGTTAAGTTTGAAGTGTCCGACGTGAACCGGGCGTTGTCGTCGTTGGGGGAGTTGCCCGAAGAGATGCGCAAGGCGGTCGCCCGCGCGGCTATCCGACGCGGGGCACGGGTGTTGGTGAACGGGATGCGCCGCGCGCTGCGCAAGCACAAGCGGACGGGGCTGTTGTCGAACAGCATACGAACGCGCATCCGGTACTACAACAAGCGAAACACGATGGTCGTACTCGTTGGGGTCGCGTCGAACGTGTCGGGTACGTTTCGCGGTGAGCGCATCACAACGCACAAGTACGAACACTTTGTGCGCGGCTTCCGCCGGTCGTTCGTGCAGAAGTACCGCGCTTGGGGTCGCGGCCCGATATTAACGCGCACCATCGGCGCGCACGCCCCGGACGACTTCGTCACGTCCGCCGCTACGTCGGGCTACACTGAAGTACATTCGGCCATTGAGGCCGCCGTAGACGCGGCCATTGCTAAATACAACGGGGGGTAGGTAACGTGCCGATACAGTCGGATGAGTTACTGGTGAGTACGCTGCGTACAATGGCGTCGTTGGCCCTCGCCGGTGTGGTACCGGCCGTCGCCCCCGACCCATCGGGACGTGCGTATCACTTAGAAGTGTACCAGAAGAAGGACAATCCCCGGTCGTACCCGTGCTACGTTTACCGTCACGCGGACTGGTTGACGAACCCGGAACTGGCGGGGCAGGCCGGCATCGTGTCCGACGTGTTCGAGGTCACCGTCGTCTCGCAAGACTCTCTCACACTACGGGCGCTGGTGGACGCCCTCAAGGCGTCGTACGTGTACGAGTTTCTACAACAGTTGCAGGCTACAACTTCCACCGCCGACGTACTCGATTGGGAAGTGGACAACGACGACGAGTCCAATGAGTTTGCCATGCAGCAGCAGGACAAAGGGTACAAGACGGCTACAATGATGGTAAAGGTCACCATTGACAATAGCGGCGGGGTTGACTGCCCGACCGTCCCGTAACCCCGTACGCGAGAAACCGCCATGCCCGTTGTCGATCAAGTCTACAAGCGTATCTACTCCAAAGGGGCCGGGTTCTGGCTCAACTATGGGGGCAGCAGCATCCCCAGCGTCATCACCGAGGCGTACCTTAGCACCTTCACGAAGATTGCGGGGGTCAAGACGATCAAAGGCCCGAAGATGGGCCGCGACACGGTGGACCTACAAGAGTTGGACCAAGTTCCGCCGTTGCTCACGTCCCCCAACTTCACCACGTCGCAGAACAATCTCGTGGTGCCGGCGGAAACGCGCGAACAGTATTTCAACAAGGTGAAGGCACCGGGCGACAAGGACTACGGCCCTATCGCGCTGACGATCAACATGACGAACACCATGTTTCAAGTGTTGAGTTCGCTACAAGAGCGGGACATCCCGTTCCCGTACTTCATCAATCTCCGTTCGTCGGGGACTACGTTCGCTACGCTCCGCACGTCCCGCACGATCTTCTTCGGGTTCGGGTTCGTGCAGACGCTCGGCTTCGACGTGCAGCCGTCCGAGTTGGTGCAAGTAAGTTGCAGTGTGCAACCTTCGTTCGGCGTCGGCTTCGCGTCCGTGTGTACCTCACTCGCCCAAATGGCCCGCGTCTGGCAAAACTTCCTGGAGGTTCCGTCGTGCCCCTAGCCACTATCGTCGAACAGGTTCTCGGCCGGACGTACTCCAAAGGGGTTCGCGTCTTGTGGTCGTCTGTCACGCCGCCGGACACCCTTACGGTGAACGACGCATGGCTGGCGACGTTCCAACTGTTCCAAGGGGTCAAGTCCGTAACGTCTTCGGAAGTAGACCGGGACGTGATCGAGTTGATGGAACTGGACAACATCCCGTCAACTATTACGTCCGCGGAAGAACCGGAGATTTTCTACACGAAGATCAAGGCACCGGGGGACAAAGACCACAAGCCGATGATGATGGAATTGAACGCCAACGGGCCGACAATCGACATCGTGCAACGGCTCTACTACTTCGACACCATCACGGCATTCATCGTGCTGTTCCCGTCGGGGGCGCTACAGATCATGCTCGGGTACGTCCAGTCGATTGAGCCGTCGGTCGAAGGCGGCAAGATCGTCAACGTCTCTGTCGAGTTGCAACCGTCGTTCGGCGTGCAGTACCTCAGCCAATGCCCGAACTTCCAGACGTTCTACGGTTTCTGGCGTAACTACTTGAGCAACGCGGTGTGTCAACCCGCCTACGTTCAGCCCACGGCGTAACGCCCCGCGCTATACTTCATGCCGCCGGAGTTGTATAGTACAACTCCGGCGTTGTTCCTTACCTACGAGACGACAATGGGACTCAGAGACAAAATCGCTACGGCGGACGACACGCGACGCCAGCAAGTGCCCTGCCCCGAGTGGGGCGTCACGCTGGAAGTGCGGTCGATTACGAACCGGCAGAAGGCGGATTGGGAGGTGCGGTGCGCGACGGTTCGCAAGGGTAAGACCAAGGTGGACCCCCACCGCCTCAAAGCGGACCTCATCGTCACGACGTGCTACGACCCTTTCGACGGCTCGCGCGTGTTCACCTACGACGACATCCCGATGCTGGCGGAGCGGAACGCCGCCGTGCTGGAACGACTGTTCGACGTGGCGTGTGACCTCACGGGCATCACGCAGCGGGATGAGGGGGATATCCTGGGAAAATCCGACGAAGCGACACCTTAAGGGGGGTGTACGCCATCGCTCGGGAAATGGGTGCGACCCCTGAAGCGTTGCTCGACTTGCCTCACAACGAGTTGCGCGACCTAGTTGTATACTACAACTCCGAATCGTCGATGTTATCCCGCATCGAACACCACATGCGGTCGATGGTGTACTACTACTTGTTGTCGCACGAAAGCGACAAGGGTAAGCGGACGACCTGGGAATCTACTGCCGCGCCCGGTACGCCGAAGGAGTCTACCGATGGGGTCGATCAGTCGAATCTCGACGCAGATCGTGGCGGACGCCCGCCAGTTCAACGCCGTAACCGACGGCGTCGAGAAGAAAAGCCAGTCGATCTTTTCTCGACTGTCCCAGATGAAGTTCTCCCCGCCGAAGATCGACGACATGGTGGGGCCACGGACCCCGAAGCAGCAGCGGGCGGCGGATAAGGCGAACGCCCCCGGCGACTCTTACGCCGCGTTCCGTGCGGGCATTGTCCGCACGGTCGCGGCGGCTATGCGTTTGCGTGACACCCTGAAGATGGTCGCCCGCCTCGGCATCGCCCCCGTGCCCGTGCGGCGCGACCCGATGGGCAACGTGATGCCGCGCAGCATGGCCGATATGTACGAACGCTACCGCCGGCCGGTTTACATCACGTTCCGCGTGGTGACGGCCCCGGTCGTGGCCGGAATGGCAGTCATCAAGCGGGCGCTCGGCGGCGTCCGCTCCGCCATCGGCGGTGTGTCGTCCGCACTCAGCGGGTTCCGCCTGCCGTATATGTTCGGGCCGCTGGCGGTACTCGGCGCGCTAGGGGTGTCCGCGTACGGCTTCATCGAGTTTTCCCGCGCGATGATCGACGCCAACGTCGAGACGTATAAGTTCGCCACGTCGGCGGGCACCGCCGTCGCGGGGGTGGACGCGCTAGGGCGGGAGTTTCGCTACATGGGGGCGGAAGCTGGCGGGGCCATCAAGGCGTTGAAGGCGCTTGAGTCTCTACAGTTGGACTCTACAACTAAGCACTTCGCCACGAACGACATGCTGGGTCGGCTAGAGGCTCAGTCCCGCCCGTACATGGGCGCGTACCAGCCGCCAGAACCCCGCATGGCGATGACTGGTGGACTCGGGTCGCCGGTCGCCGGCCTCGGCGTGCCGACTGTGCAGGACTACGTACAGCCGGGCAAGGACGCCGTGCGGTACATCCGTACGGGGCAGGACTTAGTTGGAACCTACAACAAAGTTGCCGACGCGCTGCGCAACGTGGAGACGGCGCACAAGGCGGTCGCACTCGCGTCGCACCTGTTCGGCGCTAACGCCGACAACGTGCTGATCCACATTATGCGTAACCGGGCGCAACGGGCGGAAGCGAATAAGTCCGCGAACGGCGACCGTTTGATGCCCGACGGGGGTCGTTCGGGCGGGGACGGGTTTCTCAACGCGGAGAAGGCCATCGAGGGCATCCGAGTGGCAGAAGTCGCCGCCGGCCGGCTCCGCCTCGCGGTGGACGGGGTGTTCACGAAGTTCATCGAGGTCGGCACGCCGTACGCCCTCGTCGCCATCGAGGCGATACGGACTGGGCTGGAAAGGTTGAACAGTACAACTTGGGCGTCCGGCTTGACGACGGTTGTCTCCACCATCGCGGCCGGGGTGTTGTCGTTGCCGGCGTCGTTCAAGGTGCTGTGGCAATACATGCTGTGGGGCATGGCGGAAGTGGACTTGCAGTTCAAGCGCTGGCAGATGGACGCTAAGAACACGGTGGCGGACATTCTCGACGCGATGACCATCGGGCCGACCACGAAGAAGGTGGCGGCCCTGCGCGTTGACACGTCCGATATGAAGGCGGCGTTGGACGAGAACCCGAAGGCGGGCGAGAAGCGGTATCAAGCGGTGTTCGACAAGCAGGACGCCGTGAACGCCATTGCCGCTCTCGGCAAAGAGTTTTGGTCGGTGGACGACATCGTCAAGCGGCTCAACGCCACGATGGCGCAGTCGAAAATGTCGCTGCGCGGGTTCGACGGGACGGACCTACTGCTCGGCATCAAGCGGCAGTACGGCGCTTTGATTGACGAAATGCCGAAGATCGCCGTTGAGGTAGAACACCCGTTCGAGAAGTTGCAGAACACGTTGGCGAAGCTCGACATCATGAAGACTACCCTTGGCATGTCCACGCAAGTGTTCGGCCGGGCGACCATGAAGGCGTTCTCCGACTTGGAATCGGCTTTGCCGCTGATGGACATTCGGTTGCCGACGCTCGCCCGCAAGGACAGTAGCGAAGCGGTAGGGGCTATTAACCGTAGCGAAATCGAATACCGCGTCAAGGTCGCCGACACACCGGAGAAGCGGCAAGCCCGCCTGATGGAGCAAGCGAACGTGCTGTTGGAACTCATCAAGGCCGCCGCGGAGCGTAGCGCGAACGCCGCCGAGAACCGGCGGATGGTGGCACTCCCCGTCATATAGGGGTGGGGGTGAGTTGGAGTCTACAACTAACGGGGGCCATGCGATGTCGGTTTGCAGTATTCACCGCCGGTACGACAACACGGGGTCGGTGTCCGCCGAACGGAACCAGCTATTGTACGAAGTCGCTCGCGGGCAGTTCGCGGTGTCGTACAACGTGCGCGTTACGTCTCACCTTGACGGCCCGTTCGTCATCCTTACGGACGCCCTAACGCCGAAGTTGGGTCAATCGTACGCATTCGGTAACGACTCCTACCCGTTGGCGACGTGCGTCAAAGTGTCCGTGCCGGTGCGCTTGTCCCGTCGCCGGTGGAAGATCGACTGCGAATACGACACTGACCGCTTAGTCGCCCCGTATACCGATGACCCGCTCCGGCAGCCGCCGGAGATTACGAAGGGGTCGAACCCGTACTCAATCGCCATCGTCAGGGACGCCAACGGGCGGGTAGTCGCTAACAGCGCTATGCGGGCGTTCGACCCGCCGCCCACCGTGGACGAGAAAGTTGGCGTCTGGGTCATTACGCGCAATGAGGCGGTAACCAGCGCGCAGGCCGCGACGTATCTCCCGTTGGTGGTACAAGTTTTCAACAGCGCATTTTGTGACGGCTACGAGATGACGTGTAACCGGGCGACGTGGGCCAATAAACCCCAGTACACGGCCCGCATCAACGTCATTCGCGCCGCCCGCATTTTCTCCTACGGCCGACTGTGTTGGCAGGTCGCGTATGAGATCGAGGTAAAGAACCCGCGTACGTTCTACGAATACGTGTTGGACCAGTCATGGACGGACATTGACGAAATCGTTTTCACCGACACTTACGCTCGCCCGATGGCGAATCAGACGTTGCTCAACGGGCGGGGGCGTGCGTTGCGTACCGCCATTACCCGTACGACGGCCCCTTGCGCGGCGGATGACAATACGCTGACGTGTGTCGTCGCCGAAGTGTTCAACCATTTTCCTGAAGCGTCGTCCTTCGCGTTTCAGCCGTTCGAGGTTTCTGTAGACGACGAAGTCATGGAAGTATCAGGGTACGCCGCTCTGGGGGTAATGACGGTGACGCGGGGCATCCGCAACACCGTTGCCGCCGCCCACTCGGTTGACGCTATCGTCAAAATGGAACCGTACTTCCTACGGTTCAAGCCCCACAAGACGACGTTCTTCGCCGACTTGAACCTGCCCGCGCTACCGTAGAAGTTGTAGCCTACAACGATTCGCCCCCGCCGACCGTAAGGTGCCCGCCATGCCCGAACTAGACGACAAGAGTATCCGCGTACTCGCCGACACCGTGCGTAGCGTGGCGAATACGAACAACGACACTTATCACGGGGGGCACCGCCAGGCCCGTTCGTGGGTGCAAGGCGAAATGCTAGTGGTCCGCGTTAGCGGGTCGCAAGATAACGTAACCCGCGCGTGGCCGTGCGTCATCGTGGAGCGCCGCGCACCGCTTACGACGACGCGGGGTCCGAACGGTGGGAGTACCACCACGACCACGCTCCCGCCCGACCCGCCGCCGACGACTACCCGCATCACGGTCGGTCGCGTGCAGTGCGACAACTTCCCCCCGTATGAGTACCCGTCCGTAGACGCGCAAGTCTTCATCGACCCCGGCGACGTGGGCGGCGTTGGCGTAGGCGTGCTGGTGGTGGCGAAACTCATTGGCATCGACACCGTGGTGGACACCCCGGCGGTGTTGGACGACTACGGCAACACGCTGACGGTCGCGGTGACGCACCAGCGCGTCGTGGCGTTCCATAGCGCGAAGTGCGCGGCCGTTGTGGGCGCAGTGAGTACGTGTACGGGCCTGGGCGTGTGGGCGTGGGACGGCGACGCCCGGCTCTGGACGTTGGAGTCTACAACTTGTAGCAAAGGGTGCGACCCGCCGCCGCCGCCTTTCTGTCCGTTGGCCCCCATCACGACGACCGCCCCGCCCGGCGGTTGGAGCGGCGGCATCCTCGACAACGTCGAGTGCGTTAAGTACGTCACGTACTGCCAAACGGGCACGGTGCAGCAGTTGACGTGCAACAGCACTACGACTACGCTAGGGCCGTGCAAAAAGGTTTGCATCGGGTGTGCCCGTTACTCCAAGGTCGCGGGCGTCGGGTACGTGTTGATCGACTGTACGTGTCCGGTGTATTGCCCTTGCTGGGTTCCTATTCCGGGGTCGCCGTCGAGAAGCCCCAATGACCCGTACACGCCCCCGCCTTACACCGGCCTGGAAGTGTTGGAAGTGGGGTTCGCCGCAGACACCGTTTGCCGCCCCGACGGGGGCGGGGGCGGGGGCGACGGGGGGTACAGCGGCAACGGGGGTGGCGGGGGTCAGTCGTGCGCCGACCGAGAGTGCGTCTGGATTTGGCTCGTTAGCAGTCGAAAGTGGCGGTTCGTCAAGGGGGCATGTTCGCAGAAGTCGGGAAACGCTGGGGAGTTCTGTACTTGCCCCGCGCCGGGGTGGATTCCCGGCCCGCCCCCGCCCGGCTACGTGTGCGACAACACCGGGCACTCCTTTTGTTCGTCGGACGACCCTTGCGCCCCGCAAGTAACGACCGTGCCGCCGGGGGCGGGGTGCGTCGGCGTGTGCTTCTTCCGGTGGACCATGCCGACGGGTACGCCGAATACCTCCGGCTACGTGGCGGGGCGGTATGAGTACCGGGGCACGACTTGCACCGGGTGCGCGTGCGAAGCGCCGTTGATCACGGGCCTTGAGCGCGAGTGTTTCACCCGCACGACCCCGTGTATGCGCCCGCCTACGTCTTCGACGACCACGACCACGACCACGACCACGACGCAACCGCCCCCGTTCTACTGTCAGTCGCCCCCGGAAGACGCTTCGCAACGCTACTGCTACTCGCCGCTACGGAGTGGGTGGACGGCCGTCAACGGCCCTTACACGTCGGAATCGGATTGCGTCAACGGGTGCTACGGCTCTACCACGACTACCACCACGACGACGACTACCACTACAACCACGGCGGCCCCGCCGCGCAGGTACGCTTGCTGCCAGAACTATCTCAACGGGACGTTCACGCGGTATTGCAGCGACGGTACCGACATGGGCGGGCCGGGGCATTTGTGCCTTGGTAACGACTCCAACTTGCGGGATTACGCGACGGCGGCGGAGTGTACGGCCAATTGCGGCCCGGACTCTATCGGTTGCTGGCAATACTCGGCGAACGGGACGCGGACTTGTTTCACGTCGAATCCCGGTACGGGTTGGTCGCTAGTGTCAGGCCCGTACTCGACAGTTGCAGCCTGCAACTCCGCGTGCAACGGCAGTGGCACGACAACGACCGCCCCGACGACGACGACGACCGGCACGACGACGACGACGACGACGACTACCGCCGCACCGACGACGACGGCGTCACCGACAACGACTACCGCCGCACCGACAACGACTACCGCCGCACCGACAACGACTACCGCCGCGCCGACTACGACGGCAGCGCCGACGACGACGACGACGGGCGCTCCGACGACGACGGGCGCTCCGACGACGACGGGCGCTCCGACAACGACGGCAGCTCCGACAACGACGGCAGCTCCGACAACGACGGCAGCGCCGACGAC
>JANYHQ010000417.1 GCA_025358985.1 Acidimicrobiales bacterium | reverse complement strand
CAATCCGGCTCGGCAGTTCCAAAACGACTTCTTACGCAGGGAGCGCGGGTTCAGTGCCGGTGGACTGTCACTGTTCGGGTTGGTCACCAACGTGCCCGGCACACTCGGGATACTCCTCGGTGGGCGTATCGCTGACCGACGGGGGCGACGAATAGTGGTGGGGGTGGGACTCATGGGATTTGCCGGCGCCATGGCGGCGTTGTTCTCCAGCCACGGTCCAGCCCTCTGGATATGGTCGATGGTGGCTTCGGTGGTGGGGGCCGCCACCCTGCCGGCTCTGGCCATCTACGGACCAGAGTTGTTCCCCACCGCACTGCGGTCACGGGCCAGCGGGGTCATCGCCGCTGGCACCCGGGTAGGCGGTGCCATCGGACTGGTGGTGGTGGGCCACTTGGGCGACAACGGACATCTCGGTCCAACCCTACGTGTACTGGCTATTTCGCTGGTTGTGGCGGCCGTGATCGTGCTTACCTTGGTGCCGGAGACGGCGGGGCGGGAACTGTCGGAGCTACATCAGTCTGACCGCTGATCAACGCCCGTATCCACGCCACTGCAGTGTCAGCCACCTCCTGATTGTGACGGCGCAGGCTGTGGTCACCGCCTTCCAACCACACATGTGTGACCGGCCCAGAGATCAGGGCGGTGTGTTGTTCGAGCTCATCGCAAGTGCCGAAAGCATCACGAGTTCCGCTGATGAACAGACACGGCACGGTGATAGCAGCGAAATGTTCAGTACGAAGCTGGCCGGGCTTTCCCGGCGGGTGCAGCGGATAGCAGATGAGCACCAGTCCCAGCGATTGAACCAGTCCTGCAGCCACCGCCATCGAGCACATTCGCCCACCCATGGACCGGCCACCGAGCACCAGTTTGGCGGGAGCAAGAGCGTCAGCGGCAGCGCGGACGGCATCGAGGAGCGCCGGTGTCTTGTCGGGGAACGTGCGGCCGGCAATGCGGTAGGCAAAGTCCATACGGACCACTGTGGTGGCGGCCAGTTGTTGCTCGATCAGGACCAATGACGGATGGTTGCTATCGGATCCCGCACCCGGAGCCAGAAGAACCGCCGTGTCACTCATACGTCAGCTGAGCAGGATGCGGCGGGCCTGGGTGAGTTCTGTCATGCGCTGCCCAGCACCGTCAGCGTCGCCACCCCGATCAGGATGCGCAGACCACACTGCGTCACGAAAACGGTCCTTGATGAGGACACGATCAGGGGTGTCGTGAGGTCCGAAGCCCAGCAATTGCAGCGCCCAACGAGTGTCGTTGGGCAGCGCCCGCCAGCGTGAAAACGCCGCATCATCACCCAAGAGGTGAGCTACGAAGTTGGCATCAACACTCTTTTCCCACAGCACTGCCTTGCGCAGCAGGCGAAACGTCTGCGGGCGGTGTTCCACCGCAATACTCGACGCCGCGTAGAGGGCCCCGAGAATGTTGACCTCCGGGAGCGCGTGATCGTCGAGGTCGAACCACACCTGCTCCCCCTCGCCCACCAGCGAATGACGGCTGCGGTCCAAACCAATGATGTCCTTTTGAAACCGATGCCGAAGTCGGGGTTGGGAGATGCGCTTGCCTGCCTCCATGTCGTCGATCAGGTCATGCAGTTCGCCCAGTTCGTCGGGGTCGAGCTCCGAGGCGTTGGCTGCGATCATGCCTCCAAGCAGTACTGGCCCCCAGCCGGGTGCGGGTTCGGTGGGGAGGACCAGCAGGCCCAAGGCCACTCGCCGGGTGGGTGCCACCGGGCGGGAGTGTCGTATTTCCACCTCCGCCAACAGCATCAGAACAGGATAGAACGCGCTCCGTTGTTGTAGATACCCGATCCTTACCCGAGCTCACCAACCGATGCACTGAACCAAGTTCACAGATTGATCAAAGAAGGATTCATGGTTCGTCATGAATGTGCCGAATACTGCCGTGATGATGATCGCATCACGACGCCTTCGGATTGCTGCCACCGCAGCGATGCTGCTGTGTGTCGTGGTTGGCTTGGCACTGCATCAACACCAAGTGCTTGACGCCGCACAGGCGCTGCGTTCCATCCCCGCCATTGGACTGGTGGCACTACTCGCCGCATTGGCACTGCACAAGGTGGTCCATGCGTCGATGCTGGCGGCCTCTGTGGATGACCTCAGCTTGGGCCAGTCGTTGGTGGTCACCGAGACCTATGTGGGCTGTTCCAACTCCATGATCGGCGGTGCCGCCATCGGCACCGGCATCAAGGTAGCCATGCTCAGGGCGTGGAACATCAGTGGCGAGGCCATCGCGGCTTCCATCACCGCCACTGCGGTGATCCCCGGCATTGCACTGTGGGCTGCATCGTTTGCCGCCACCGTCGCGTCAGTGGTGACCGGAAGTGCGGGCCTACTGCAAAAGGCTGTGTGTGCCATCTCCTTCATTGGTGTGGTGGGTCCCATAACCTTCTGGGCGCTGCTGCTGCGCCAACCCCGCCGAGTGGCCTGGCTGGCACGCATGGCGGACCGAGCACTTCTCGTGGGCCTGCGCCTACCAATGCCATCGAAGATGAAACATCGCCTGGCCCGGATGGACGTATGCAGCGAAGCAGAGCGTCTCCGAGAGGCAGCGGCACCCTTCCTCGGGAGGCGCGGCGCCGCCACATTGGCACTGGCCTTGACGGCGCAGGTCACCATCTCGTGCGTACTGCTGGCGGCGTTGCGATCACTGGGCGTTGGTCATGAGGTCACCGCGTTGGAAGTGTGCCAATGCATGGCCATGGCCCGTGTCCTGGGCTCGCTCACCCCGGTGCCCGGAGGTCTGGGCCTGCTTGACGTTGGTCTGCTCGGCGGTCTTGTTTCTGCGGGGGCGCCACGGCCCGCCGCACTGGCCGCCATCGGGGTGTTTCGGGCCCTCACGTTTGTATTGCCGATGATCACCGGACCGGCTGCGTTGTTGTTGTGGCGGCGCACCCAGCGACGCTCGCAGTTCGTACTGGTCCCGGGTGGGGTGGTCAGCGTGTCGCCGATGCCGACCCCGCTTCCGGTCATCACCCGAGCCGAGCTACCTACCGCGGCCGTGGCCTGAACGTAGCCAACGGGCCTAGGGTCGGTTCGTGAGCGATCACCCCACCATTGCTGTAGTGGAGGACGAGCCAGCCATCGCCGCAGCGGTGGCCACCCGCCTGAGGGCCGAAGGATTCAACGTCCACATTGCTGTCGACGGTCCATCGGGGGTGGCGCTGGTGGAGCAACTGCAACCCGATCTGGTGGTGCTCGATCTCATGCTTCCCGGCTTCGATGGCATCGAGGTATGTCGGCGTATCCAGAGCGACCGGCACGTGCCGGTGATCATGCTCACCGCCCGAGGCAACGAGAGCGACCTGGTTCTCGGCCTCGGGGCGGGGGCAGACGACTACATCACCAAGCCATTCAGCCCCCGAGCATTGGTGGCGCGCATTCACGCAGTGTTGCGACGCGCCCACGCTGCGCCAGGCTCGGGCCGACTCCGCCATCGTGGCGTGGAACTCGATACGTCCGGTCGCACCGGTACCCACGACGGCGTTGCCGTGCACCTCACGGTGACCGAGTTCGATTTGGCTGCGTGGTTTCTTCGCCACCCCGGTGTGGTGTTCACCCGAGAACAACTGCTGCAATCGGTGTGGGGGTACCCGGACGGATCGGGGGAGCGCACGGTGGATTCCCATATCCAGGCCGTTCGCCGCAAACTGGGACCTGATTTCGTGAGAACCGTCCATGGTGTGGGATACGGCCTGGGTCAGTAGACAGTGAGGCACCGTCGCCATATGCTACGTGCACTTACCGTATTGGTGGCCAACAGTTCCATCAAGTTTCGCCTGGGTATCGCCATCGTGGCCGGGGTCATCACCAGCGTGGCGGTGGTGACACTGGCCCGCGGAGCGGAAGTCCCATGGCCGTTCGGAGCCCTCGCTGGGGCGGCCATTGCGCTCGGCCTTGTGCAGCTACTGGCGCGTGGCACCACCAGCCCTCTGCGCGAGATGGCGGCGGCGGCGCAAACGATGGCCAGCGGTGACTACACGGCCAGGGTGGACAGCACCAGTTCGGTGACCGAGGTTCGGCGCCTGGCCACGTCTTTCAACGAAATGGCCGAGCAACTGGCCCAGGTAGATCGCTTTCGACGTGATCTGGTCGCCAATGCGGCCCACGAATTGCGAACCCCCATCACCGTCATCACGGCAGCCGCCGAGAACTTGGTGGATGGCATCGACCAGCCCACGCCCGATCGTCTCAATCTGTTGTTGACCCAAGCAGAGCGGCTTGGGCGACTGGTGAACCAGCTCCTGGATCTGTCACGGCTGGAATCAGGCGCCGTGCCCTTTGAGCGGGTGCCAGTGGTACTGGCCGATCTGTTGGATGAGGCGGCTGCGGCCATTGAAGTACGCGGTGGACCGGTAGGCGTGACACTCGATGTGGATCGCTCCACCTGGGTCATGGGTGACGAGGAACGGCTTCGTCAGGTGGTCACCAATCTCAGCGAAAATGCCTTGCGTCATGCCCCGCCAGGTACGTCCATTACACTACGTGCACATACAGATGGCAATCACGCGGTACTGGAGGTGGAGGACCTCGGACCGGGGATCGCCCCCGAGGAGGCGCTGCGCATCTTCGACCGTTTTTATCGTCTCGATGAGGCCCGTTCGGCTGATGACGGTGGCGCCGGCCTAGGACTGTCGATCGTCAAATGGGTGGTGGAACTGCATAAGGGCACCATCCGTCCGGAGCCAGCGATACCGTGGGGGTGCCGGATGGTGGTGAGGTTGCCATTGCCGCCGCCCCACGACCGCACCACACCGGACCAGCCACGGACCACTAGCATCGCAGGATGAATTCCAAGGATCGTGTGCTGCGCCTGGTGCAGTTGGAGCGTGAGTTACGAGGCCTCGATGACAACCATCTCGCTGCGCTCATCGCAGAACTTCCGGCCGAAGAAACAGCCTGGATCACGTCCATCTCGCGTGGCATCGATGACGACGGCACCGTGGACATTGCGGCACTTCGTGGATCCATCACCCGCGGGCGACTCAAGGGTGTGCCGGAACGGGTGGCCGCCGCAATCACCGACGCCTGCCTGGTTGACTGCATCGAGATCCTGGGTGAACGGGCCGAGTTTCCCAGTGAGGACGACCTCCGCCACGCCGTTCCCGGCTTGGTCGCCCGGCATGGAGCGGCCACCACTCGGGTAATGTTCGCGTCGGCAGTGGTGGGCAACGCCCCGGCATCAGCGGCCATCATGACCGTCATGAAGCACGACCCAGCACTGAGCGCACCCACAACACCTACGGCAGAGTAATGATCCCCAGCCGTAGGGCCAACAACAGGGCCTGAGTCCCGTTCTTGGCACCCATGCGCCGGTAGATCACTCCCAAATGGTTGTTGAGCGTTTTGATGGTGATACCCAGGTCTGATGCCGCTTCCATCGGGGTACAGCCGTTGGCCAAATACTGCAGGATCTCGATATGTCTATCGGTGAGCCCTCGCTGATCCGCCCCGTGATGCACCAGTTCTCTCGCCCTCTGCAACAACTGGTTCAATGATGTCACTACCACGGGGCGCAAATCTGGCGTCATCGGAAGAGTTGCTCCAACCGAGGTCACGATGATGAGCGGAGTGGTGCAATGTCTCATGGCATCCAGCAATGGCTCGGGATCAAGTTCCAAATCTGCCACCAGCACGACTGCGGTGAGGTTGGACATGGTGACAGCCTCGGCGGCCTCAGCCGCGCTGGCGGACCGGGCGCCCACCGATATGGAGCTCAGCGACCTGGCGATGGCCTCGGTCCCCACCGAATCGGGACCCACCACAAACACACCGACGTCCAACCCGCACGAAGTGATGTCGCCAGAATTGAGCGCACCCGAATCAAGCACCGCAACATCCTCCAGGAGCTGTGTTCATCCTTGCCTGACGCAGTCAGCACCACAAGGTCGCGAAAGCGATTCTCTGAACGGAGAATGACGTTATGACCGCACTGTGTTTTAGCGCTAGCGGAGCTCGGTAACGAGTGCACCGAGGCGCGCTTCACCCTGCGGGGTCTGACCGCCGTGATCCATGAAAGCAGCCATGGCCGCTTGCGCCGAGGGTTGAGCCAATGTTCGGTGAAACGCCACTGCCTCGTCCCGAAATGCATCACGCAGATCGTTGTCGGCAGCCAACACACTGGCTTTGGCAGCAGCTACTGCGTGGACCGGAAACGCCGCAATTCGTCGGGCCAGTTGATATGCGTACGGACGGACTTGATCCAGTGGCAATACGTGATTCACCCATCCCCAACGTTCCGCCGTAACCGCATCAATGTCATTGCATCCGAGGATCACCTCCAAGGCCCTACCCCGCCCGATGAGCCTGGGAAGACGGACCGTTCCGGACCCTCCAGGGATGATGCCCAGAGCCACTTCTGGTTGATTGAACACCGCATGATCACGTGCTGCGATACGGATGTCGCACGACATCACCAACTCACTCCCACCGCCGCCCGCCCGACCCTCCAGGGCCACGATGGTGGGCTTGGCCATGGTGGCAAACGCACTGCACATGTCGTGGAAAGCGGTAGGCGCACTGGGATCTGAAGCGTTAGCGTCGATCCGCTGGATGAGCGTGACGTCGAAATGGGCGATGAACCAACC
>JANYHQ010000410.1 GCA_025358985.1 Acidimicrobiales bacterium | reverse complement strand
GCCCCGATTACTCCACCGCCATCGTTTCGGTCACCAACCCGGAACTCATTCCCATCGCCGAGCGGACGCTGGCACCGAATGCCAAGACCCACGGCTTTGCCACCATCAAAGACCTCATGGACGGGTTCAACCCGCTCGAGGGCAAGATTTATCTCGAGGCCATCGAGCAGACCCGTACCGCTCGCATCATGTGCACGCTGATGTACGGCAAGTACCCGCATCCGTCCACGCTGGTGCCTGGTGGTGTGTCCACCACGGTGTCCACCACCACGTTCAACGAGTATTACTCCAACCTTGGAAAAATCTTCGATTACGCCAAGCGTCTGTGCGGTATCTGGGACGATATCCTCGACTTTTTCTTGGAGGTGAACCCGGACTACGCACTCGTTGGTGATCGGCCCGCCAACCTCATTCAAACGGGTATCTGGGACGATCCCACCGCCTACGATGCCACGTTCAAGAACTGTGATGCCTGGGGTAATCGTCGCTATTCGTCTCCCGGGATCATCCTTGGGGGCAAGCTCATCACCACTGATCTCACCCGTATCAACATGGGCATTGAGGAGTTCGTGACCCACTCGTTCTACGACGATTGGGCGGCCAACGGCACCAAGCAAGGTCGCTTTCCCACGGATCCGCTGGGCAATCCATTGTCGCCGTATCACATGTGGAACAAGGAGACGATTCCTCGGGCGGAGGGCAAGAACTTCAAAGAGAAGTACAGCTGGGATACTGCTCCTAGATGGGATCGTATGGCCATGGAGAGCGGCGTGGTGGGACGTATGTGGACCACCGCGTTGGCCGGCAACCTCCCCGACAATCCGTTCATCTCCAGCACCGGCGATGGTCTGCGTATCGTCATGCCGCGCCACGAGATGCCGGAGATGGAACTGTTCTGGAAGATCCCTGAGCGGCTCAATGCGTTCGAGCGCAACCGTGGGCGCGCTTACGGAGTGGCGTTCACTGCTGCCATCGGCATGATCTGTTTGCAGCAGGCATTCGAGTACTGGCGCAAGGGCGAAACCAAGGTGTCCACTCCGTTCACCGTGCCCAAGGACGAGCGTATGTCGGTTGGCTTTTGGGAAGCCGGACGGGGATATCTCACCCATCACATGCATATCGACAAAGGCCGTATCGTCAACTACCAGATCAACACTCCCTCCACATGGAACGCGTCGCCACGTGACCCGTTCGACAACCCCGGCCCGTATGAGGAGGCCATCGTGGGTACCCCCATCTTGGAGAGCAACACCGGAGACAACATCAAGGGCATTGACATCCTTCGGGCCATCCGCAGTTTTGATCCGTGTATGCCGTGTACCACCCATATCGACACCGGTCACGGCATCATCACCCGCGAGGTCAACTCCTGCGGCTGCACGCTGGAGTGATCCTGGTCGGCGGCATCGGCCTGCCTTGGCTACGTGATCTCGACTACGGAACACAGTGGATTGTCCGGGTCCGTGAAGAGCAATGGCCTGCCGATGTGTTGCTAGAAGACCTTTCCTATTCGGCCCATCGAGTACTTCATACATTGCAAGACCTGAAGCCGTCGCGTGTGGTGTTGGTGGGATGTATGCCTCGCCATGTGGATCCGCCCGGCACCATCCGTCGGTACCGCCTCGACCTGTCGCCGCCATCGCTGGAAGAGGTACACGAGCGGCTGGCCGAGGCAGTGATGGGTATCGTGGACTTGGATCACACCATGGTGGTGGTGCGGCATTGGCAAGCATTTCCCCCCGATACCATCATTGTGGAGGTGGAACCCGAGGACGGTGAGTTCGGACTTGGGTTCTCCGACACGGTGGAGGCCACCGTGGCAGTGGTGGCGGCCATCGTCCGTCGGGAAGTGGAGCGACCAGCCGATGTGTAAAGTGATGCGCCCATGACCACTCCTCCCACCGTCATTGTGGCCCCGGTGAGCCCCACCCCCAACATGGCCCTGTTTCCGCCCCGCATCTCCGACTCCGACCCCGAGTCGCACGGCAACCATTCATGACCGACGATCGATTGGCCTTCGACCAGATCCTGCCGCGTATCGCCGAGTTGGCCGAAGTACTGAGCGCGCATACTGATCCAGCGGTGGTGGAGACGGCGGGTGAATTACTCGACTGGATTGATACGTTCCATTCCCAAGGCGTGGGCACCTTGGTGGAAATGGTGCGCGAGTGGCGCGGTGAGATCTTCCTCGACCATGTGGCGGCCCATCCTGTTGCCGGGGTTCTCTTGGCGGCCTACGGGCTGGGCCCCCAGAGCGACGAAACGTCGGCCCAGCGCGCCGTACAAACGGCATTGGCCGAAGTGCGGCCGTACCTGCACTCCCACGGGGGCGACATGGAGGTGGTGTCGATCGTGGACGGTGTGGTGCGCTTACGGCTGCACGGCATGTGTGACGGATGCTCGGCCGCGTCGTCCACCATGACTGATCGGGTTGAAGCGGCTCTACGCACTCACTGGGTGGACTTCCGTCGTCTTGATACGGAGGACTCCACGGCGGCGTCGCACCCGCCGCCGAATACGGCAACCACCACGTTCGGGCTGCAGATCGGACGCCGCAAAGGGGAGCCATGACCTCCTCAGATGAAACCACTGCCGCCGCTACCGCTTCCACCGCCACCGTGGTGGAAGATCTGGCGTTCCGAGCCCGGGCCCTGGCCCAAGCCCATGCGCTCAGCGCCAACGCCGCTCAGTACCGGCGGTGGCGCCTGGAGCGTGACGAAGCCGATCACCGTGTGGCGGAGATCTCGGCGTGGGCCGCCACTGCGTTCCTCACCGGATACTGCGTTCGCCAAGTGGAGCAGTCGTTCTGTGGGGTCGACGTGGCGGGGCTGGCCACTGGGTTGGCCAGTGAACAGAGGATGCTGGAGTGGGAACGTCAGGCCGGGTTGGTGGCCAAGGCGATGCTGAGTGGTGCTGGCGGTGACCCTTCGCCCACGCTGCTCGATCATGTACTGGTGGCCGCCGCCCTCGACGACGTCATCGGACGAGAGATTGACAAACGCAATGAGCACGTACGCGAGCAACTCTCGGCCGATGACTGGTCACAGTTCGAGGGCTTCATTGCCTGGTGGGTGATGCATGGTTACGCCATCTGCACTGTGGAGTACTCGCTGCTTGGCGTTACCGCTGAGGGTACGACGTGAGAATTCTCGTAGCCGGTGTGGGAAACGTGCTGCAGGCCGATGATGGGTTCGGTGTGGAAGTCATTCGTATCCTTATGACCCGACCCCAACCCGATGGGGTGCACCTGACAGAGACGGGTATCGGTGGCATTGCCCTCGTGCAGGATCTGATGCTCGGCTTTGACGCCTGCATCGTGGTGGACGCGGTGGATCGAGCCCGACCCCCGGGGACGGTGATGGTGATCGAACCCGACATCATCGACGTGCACGGGTTGCGGCCCGAACAACGCCACGATCTGTTGGCCGACATGCATCTGGCCACCCCGTCGCGGGCGCTCATGGTGGCCCGCGCCCTCGGCGTTCTTCCTGCCCGTAGTTGGATCGTGGGCTGCCAACCCGAGGAGATAGAGATCCTGCGTATTGGACTGAGTTCTACGGTGCAGGCTGCGGTGCCGGTGGCGGTGGCCGAGGTCGAACGATGCATCTCGGAACTCCTCTGCGGCGCAGTCACGCTGTGACCTCATGGTGAACGTCAAGCCCGACGTCAACCCTGACGTCAACCCTCACGTCAACCCGGTGGCTGCGCTCGATGCCCGACTCCGGGCCATCTCCCCGGCCGAGGCACCAGACCGGTGGGCGTTGGCTGCTTATCGCGTGGCGGTGGCGTTGGGGGAGGACGCATCCGCTGACCGTCAGCGATCGCTGCGTCGTGCCTTGGCCCTCCTGGAACGTGCGGCACTGCTGCTCGATGCCGTGCGTGCTCCACTTGAACAGGCGCGCATCCTCAATGCCACGGGAGCCACATGGAGGGCGCTCGGCAACCCAGCGAGCGCCGCTGACGCATTCACAGCTGCTGCTTCCCTGCTCACCGGTCGCGCTGGTGACGCAGAGATTGGATCGGTACTGTCCAATCTGGGCCTGGCCCAGTTGGAACGTGGTGACGCGGCGGCGGCATTGGACACCTTCGGTGATGCTCTCGACGTGTTGAGAAGCGCCTTACGCACCAGCCCCGGATCGCAGGAGTGCCGAGCGCTGGCCAGCGCCGCCCTCAACCGGTCCCAAGCCATGTTGGCGTTGGACGATGCGGATTGGGACTTCGAGTCGGCTTCAGTGGCCATCCACGCAATCGAGGAGGGGTTGAACGTTTCTTCGGTTGATGATGCGCCGCTGCAGGTAGGAATGCTTCGTCACACGCTTGGACTTATCCATATGCGCGCTGATCAACCTGTGTTGGCCCGTGATGCATTCAGTGCTGCACTCGCGGTGTTCACCCGCTCCACATTTGCGTTCCAGCACGCCATTGCCAGTTTCAATCGGGGCAGAGCATCGGAGCTGCACCATGATCTGCGCAGAGCATTGGTGGACTACGAGAGCGCGGCTCAACTGTTCGATCCCCGCCTTCATCGCGCTCAGTGGCATGAGGCGGCCACGCGTCTCGCCGATGTGGAGCGACGTTTGGCGGCTATGCATCCGGGGTCTGTTCGATCCGACTACGTGGCCCAATCGCTGGCCGAAGTAGATCCGTTGACGCGGCTGGCCATGCTACGCGAACGTATTGGTCGGATGACTTCGAGGTCTGTTGACGTTCAGCGTGGTGAGCTTCGCCAGATGGCCGAGGCGGCCATTCGGTTGGGTCCTGTGGCCGGCGATGCGCTGTTGCGGGCCACCATCGAAGTGTTCATGGAACTTCCCGATGACGTGTTGCACAGCGGGTTGTTGGCGCAACTCGACGCTCATGCCCAGCTACCCGAGTTGGATCGTGAAGCCGCTGATCGTCGCTTCGATACCGCAATCCAAGAGTTGGTGATGGGGCCACAACGGGTACGTATGCGCGACATCTTGTACGACACCGGGTGGGAGCGGCCGTGACCGAGAGTGAGCCCATCGATATTGCTCGTGACTTCGTCCACGCCATCGTATGGGGGGAGCACCATCGGGTATGGGAGCTACTCGGCCCTTCCGCTCGTGAGCATGTACTCAACGCCGCGTGTCGACGCGGGATGGACGCGGTGGCCGCCGCCAGGGCCCGGCAAGGAACGTGGGGCACCGAGGAAGCGGATCAGTTCTTGACGTCACTTGTACGAGGTTTGCGGGTGGATCTGTCGGGCGCTGATCTCGAACTCATCGAGGTGATCGACGATGCTGAAGTACAGCCCGACGATTCCTTGCGGTTTCGTCTCGAGAGCAAAACCCTGTTGCCGCCGATACTCACGGGGGGCGCCAACTGGGCCGCCGGTGCCGTCATCGTGGCCCGCCAGTCAGACGGTTGGCGGGTGAGCACGCTCGAGCCCCGTCCGCCGGCCGGATCGTGAGTCCCCTGCGGCGAGCGCCCGTGGGTATCTCGGTAGAGCAGTTGGCCGCCGCATGGGCCCGCCAGGACGACGCACCGGCGGGGGCCACGGTGGTGGTGGACTACGAGATATCGGGTCGTATGCGCCTTGGTATTCCGTGGCAAGTCCGCCCCGTGGATGCACTGGCCTGTGCCACGGTGCTGAGGCCCAGTGTTCTGCCGGAGGCGGAGGCGGTGCTGTGGGTGGTTGCCCTGGTGGCGGCCGCACGCGCTACCGGTGCCCGTCCGGGCTGGCCGGATTTGTTGTTCACTGACGACGGCCGTCAGGTAGGGGCGGTGACGCTGGAGGTTCATCTCGGCCCGGGCACCATTGTTTCGGCGGTGGTGTCGCTGCGCGTTGATGTGGTGTCGCTGGGTACGGCGCTGGGTACAACGCTGAATCGTGACCACATGGTGGAAGCCTTCATCACCCATGCTCTGCGCTGTAGTGCGCTGGCCGAAGATCAGCGCGCAGAGCTTCTCAACGAGTACGCCGAGGTGTCGGCTCTGGCTGGTAAACGAGTCAAGGCCAAGCTACTTCCCAAAGGCGAAACCCGGGGAGTGGCGGTGACCGTGGACCCGCTCGGCATGCTCGTTCTGGAATCACCCACCGGAATGTTGGAGAGGCTCAGCCCGGTGACGGTGCTGCGGGTTGATCCGGCCTGAGCAGCTGCGCCAGTGCTTTGAGGG
>JANYHQ010000356.1 GCA_025358985.1 Acidimicrobiales bacterium | reverse complement strand
GTCACCGAGTGGAGATGCTGGGTGGGCCGCCCGCCTCGTCGCCATATGGCCAAATCCATCAGTGGTCGATTGATGAACCAGTAGCGTTCTGGCGTCTGGTGTGGGACTTCTGCGGGGTCACCGGCGAACCAGGTCAATTTTCGGTAGCCCCTGCACCGGACATGCGCGATGTGCGGTTCTTCCCACAGGGTCGCCTCAACTATGCCCAGAATTTGTTGCGAGGACCCGGCGACGACAGTGTGGAAGCAGTGGTATCGCTCGACGAGGGTGGCGCTCGGCGTGCTCTCAACTGGGGTCAGTTGCGCTCGGTCGTGGCTCAAGTGGCGGCAGCCCTGCGCGCCGACGGAGTGGTCGCAGGCGACCGGGTAGCGCTGTGGTTACCGGCCGGAATCGAAGCGCTGGTGATGATGCTGGCGGCTGCATCGATCGGTGCAGTGTCATCGTCCACATCACCAGACTTCGGTACCGATGGGGTACTGGACCGCTTCGGTCAGATCGAGCCCATTGTTCTCGTAGCCGGATCGGGATACCGGTACGGCGGCAAGGACTTCGATTGCCTCCCCCGAATCGCCGAGATCAGTAACGGCTTACCCTCACTGCGCCGTACCGTTGTGGTGGACGTCTTCGGTAATGGGGCCACCCGTGATGGCGCCACCGATTGGGCGGACTGGATAGCCCCCCACCACAATGCTACGCCTACATATGAGTTGTTGCCGTTCGACCATCCCCTCTATGTGCTGTATTCCTCAGGCACCACCGGCAAGCCGAAGTGCATCGTGCATGGTGCCGGACGAGTCCTGCTCAAACACCTCACCGAGCACCAGTTGCATTTCGACGTCCGCCCACAAGATCGAGTCACATGGTTCACCACCACAGGATGGATGATGTGGAACTTCTTGGTAACGGCATTGGCGTCGTCGGCCACGTTGATCATCTACGACGGTAACCCCGCCTACCCCGGCCCGCAGCAATTGTTCCGCCTCGCCACCGCCGAGCGTGTCACGTTGCTTGGATTGTCAGCCAAGTTCATCGACTCTGTAGCCAAGAGCGGTTACCGGCCCGTGGACGATTCTTTGGCCCCACTCACCGACCTGCGCGCCATTGGGTCCACCGGCTCACCGCTGGCCCCGGCAGGATTCGAGTTCGTTTACTCCAGCGTTCTGGGCGACGTACATCTGGCCTCCATCAGCGGTGGCACCGACATCTGTGGCTGCTTCGTGGCTGGGGATCCCACCGCCCCCGTGTGGTCGGGTGAGATTCAGGCTCCTACCCTCGGTACTCGGGTAGAGGCATTCGACGATACGGGCCAATCCGTGGTCGGGACTCCCGGTGAACTCGTATGCACACAGGCTTTCCCGTCGATGCCGCTGGGCTTCTGGAACGATGACACCACGCTCGACCCGTACGGTGCTCGATACAGCGCGGCGTACTACTCCCGCTTCCCCGGCGTATGGCACCACGGTGATTTCATCACCGTCACCCAGCACGGTGGCTACGTCATCCACGGACGATCAGACACCACGCTCAACCCCGGAGGTGTGCGTATCGGTACCGCCGAGATCTACCGAGTGGTGGAACAGATCCCTGACGTGGCTGAGTCCCTCGTGTTCGGCCAGCAGTACAACGGCGATACCCGCATCGTTCTGCTCATCCGCCTGCAACCAGGCTCGGCGCTCACCGAAGACCTGGTGGCCAACATCAAGTCACGGATCCGTACCAGTTGTACACCGCGCCATGTGCCTGGCGTGGTGGTGGCGGTGGACGACCTGCCGCGCACTCGGTCCGGGAAACTGATGGAACTGGCGGTGGCCGATGCACTCAACGGCCGCCCGGTACGCAACACCGGGGCCATCGCCAATCCCGAGGCTCTCGATGCCATCACTCGCATCGCCGCACTGAGGGCGTAGAACGCACATCATGGCCACAAATCTTGGAACCAGCGACGCCGCCTGGGAGCCCCGCAACAGCGATGATGAGGTGGGCCCGGTGCTCATCAGCTCAGAGCGCATTGCCGCCCGGGTTCGTGAACTTGGGGCTCAGATCACGGAGGATCTGGCCGGACGCCAACCCTTGTTCGTGGGGGTACTGAAAGGGGCGTTTGTGTTCTTGGCTGATCTGGTGCGGTGTGTGGATCTTCCACTGGAGATCGACTTCATGGCCGTGTCGTCGTACGGAGTGTCCACCACATCCACTGGTGTGGTGCGCATCGTGAAGGACCTCGATGAGGCACTCGAAGGACGCGACGTGATCCTCGTAGAAGACATCGTGGATTCCGGTCTCACCCTCGATTTCCTGGTCCGCAACTTGGAGGCACGCGGCCCGGCATCGCTGTCGGTATGTACCCTGCTCAAACGGGCCGACCTCGACCTCAGTGGCACGCACGCCGGCGAACGCCTTCGTTACGTGGGCCTGGAACTGGCCCCGGACTGGATCGTGGGATACGGCCTCGACGCTGGTCAACGCAACCGACAACTACGCGCCTTGCACCGGTACCTACCGCCGGCAACCGCCCCCTAACGCACACGAAGCGCACACCGAGCGCTCACACCCGCAGTGCCACCGCAGCGCCGTCCTCCACGCTTCCTCGTACACCCCACGCAGCACCCGACAACCATGCGCCGACGCCAACCAGAGTGACCATGATCAGCGCGCAGGCCAAGAACGTTCGTCCCCGCCCGAAGTGTTGGTACGACCACCCGGCGCTGATGGCCGACAGACCGCCGGTGAGCGTTTGCAGACCACCGAGTAACCCCTGGGCGCCGGCTTGGCGATCGGGCGGCGCCACCAACCCCACCGCAATGCCAGTACCCGTCACCGTGAGACCGTCGTTGGTGGAGTGCACAACTCCCACCGCCAACAGCATCCACGCGGCGGGGAGAAACCCATATGCACACATGGCAAGCGCCGCCCCGCACAACCCGAATGTGGATACCCGTAACGGACCGTGGCGTTGGGCCAGTTTGCCCCCCAACGGACCGAGGATCACGAGTGGTACGGCGAACACCGTGATGCCAACGTTGGCCATCCACTGCGGGGCGCGAAGGTCATCCATCATCAGTGCCCATAAGGCATCGAAGGTGCCGATCATGAGGAACACCGCCAACCCAATGACCACCGCACCAGCCATGCCCCGCTCACGGAGGAGATCCAGGGCAAAGCGTTCCTTGGGAGGGTCAGCCGTTTCCTGCACATGATGACTGGCCACGATGGGGACGAGCACGGCGAGGGCGCCGGCCATCAGCAAGAATGGTGCCGCCAACCCGAATGTACCCACGGTGAGCGCCGATACCACCGGACCGGCAGCAAAGCCGGCAACGTCGAGCGATAGCAGGCGTCCCAGGTTGCGGCCCAGGTTTTCCGGGTCGGCCAGCACAATGACCCGGCGGATGGCAGGCACCGCCATACCGGTGCCGAACCCCATGAAGAAGCGAGCCAACAGCAATGCCGGGAGGGTCTTCCCCATGGCCATGAGCACGGTGCCGCCAACCACGATGGACATACCCCACACCATGAGGCTGCGGGCGTGACCCCGATCTGCCAATGGAGCCAGCGTCACCTGACCGATGAAGGAGGTGAAGAACCCGATGGCCACCACCAAACCCAGGCTGGATTCGGAGATGGAGTACTTGTCCCGGAAGTCATCGAGCACCGTGAACATCACCCCGTACCCGGCCGCCAGCAGGGCCGTGGTCAACTGGAGGACCAGGATCAGTCGCGGAGAAGAACGCACGGTAGCGACGTTAGATCCCGACCCACCGTCGACTGACCTCAATTTGTTGAGAGATGAGGCCCAGACCGGGCGTCCGACGGTGAACCGTTTGGCTCATTCGCAGACACCCCAAGGCGGGGTTCATCAGATCAGACGACGCCGAATCGGGGGGGCAGGTCGATCATCGATTGTGCCGATCAGTACGCCACCGGCGAAGGAGATTCCCGACATGCTCGAACTCATCATCAACCTGCATACCTGGGCAGCCCAGCGTCACGCCGACATCCAAGAGCGCGGTGCCACTGCGGTGGAATACGCCCTCATGGTGGGCCTCATCGCCATTGCCATCGTCACTGCTGTGTCGCGCTTCGGAGCCAAGGTCCAGAGCACGTTTAATTCGGTGGCCAACACCATGCCCGGCTGACCCTCGCTTCAGACTCCTCAGATGCTCGCTTGCCAGGCGTAGAACACCACCTGATCCCCGCCGGTGGTACGCACCACGGTCACCCACCCAATTCGCTCTTCCCACTGCAGTGACAGCAGTGCACTCACGGCCATGGTGCGGCCCCAGTAGAGCTTGAGCCGCAGCACCAGATCGTTATCGAGCACGAACGTAGCTCGGTCACCGGCAAACCCCCACGTGTTGTGGCGTACCGCCAGTTCACCAGTTCGAGCCAAACGTTCTCCCAAGCGTTCCAAGCGGAACTGCCACGCCACCCCGATGTTCTGGCGCATGAATGCCCGTATCGACAGATCATCCAATTGCGTTTGTTGGAGCACATCCTCACAATCGGCGCGTGCTTCGATGATGTGAAGCACATTCACGCGATCTTTTCGCCGAAGACACCCAAATCGTCGGTCATCAGACGGGCCTTCACGGTCTCCTACACTCCCGTACGCACCATGTCCCGCCTTCGTAGCTCAGGGGATAGAGCAACGGTTTCCTAAACCGCAGGTCGCAGGTTCGATTCCTGCCGAGGGCGCCAAAGTACAGCGAGCCAGATCAGGGTATTCACCCGAGCGTTCGGTTCGCAATCGACCATAGATCAGTCGATCGCGCCGATTCGACCAATCCCAATGCGCGCGTACGGCGCCTCCTACCCAACACAGACTATAATTCTGGTCCATGACTACGTTGCCCTTGTCCGAGGTCAAGGCCCGTCTATCTGAGATCGCCGAAGAAGTCGATCGTACGCATGAGCGGGTTCATGTCACCCGAAACGGGCGCGACTATGTGGTGCTGCTCTCGGCACAAGATCTGGAGTCGCTCGAGGCCACCATCGAACTACTCAGCGATGAGTCGGCCGTCGAGCGGATAAGACAAGCCGACGCCGCAATTGCCGCCGGGAAGTACACCACCGAGGCCGACATGACGTTGCTCATGGACGCTCGACGTGCCAAGTGAACCGTCAGTAGATGGACCGTACGAAGTGGTTCTTGCTCCCGGAGCACGCAGAGCGCTGAGTGAGACGCTGCCTCCAGCGGCTGCCTTCGCAGCGTGGGAGTTCATCAGCGGGCCCCTGAGATACAGGCCTCGTGTAGTGGGAGCGCCGCTACGCGCACCGTTCGAAGGCCTCTGGCGAGCACGCCGAGGCGAGTACCGGGTCCGCTACCGAATCGACGAAGCCAGCCACAAGGTCGTAGTCGTCGATGTCGACCATCGCCGCGACGCCATGAAGGTCCTGAGGAAAACTGGGGTACCCCTTCCAACTGTGGCGACACCCTCGTCTCGTCGCAAAATTCGTGGCCGACGCCATACTTCTGCAACGAGTTTGCCCTGGACCCCCACCCAGCCCTCCGAATTTTGCAACACCCTCATCTGGTCGTAAAACTCGCGGCGGGCGACATACTTTTGCGACGCGTTGGGGTGGTCGCAAAATTCTCACGAGGCACTTGCGTTCTCGTAGCAAAAACTCGTGGCGGACGACATACTGTTGTAACCGGTTGGGCCGGTCGCAAAATTCTCAAGGGGACACCCGCCATCTCGTAGCAAAACTCGCCACGGGCGCAATAGTTTTGCAACAAGTTCGATTGGGACCCCCGCCCAGCGGCGGGACTCCCAATCGCGAGTACCGTCCGCCCCGTGGATCTTCGCCTGACCCTGCCGGACGAACTACGTATTGCCCCGTACGCAGACGTGGCCATGGTGTCGCACAACGAGCATGGGTTCAGCGTGGATTTCGCCGCTCTCGGCGGGTTGGGGTTGGACGGTTCGGTGGACGGAACACTGGTGGCCCGGGTCAAGGTGCCCCCATCGGTGATCTTTCAAATCGCAGCTGCCATTGCCGAGAACGTCGACATCTACGAGCAGCGTTATGGCAAAATCACGCCGCCGCCACCCGAAGGCAGTTGAGTACAACAGCGACGTGGTTGCCGCTATGAGTAACGCAGCGGACGCAGGGACTGGCGACATATGGAAACGTGGAGCGATGGCGACTGGACGGCACCAACGTCCGCATCGATCAGTTCCGCGCCATAGCCGCCAATTCCGCCGGATCGCCCACACGGCGACGCCGCAACACGGTCCATTTCGCCGCCGTACGGTCCGACGCCTCGACACCCGTCAGCGTTTGGCCATGACTTTTGGTTCGCCTGTGCGCGGTGGCGTTGGATTGGTGAGTGCCACCGTCATCACCTGGTTGGGGGCAATCTCCGTCGGCCCCGCAGCAGTCATCGCCATCGCTGTGCTGATGGCGATGTTCTGGGGCGTGCCGTATGGATGGGCTGGCCGTCTGCGCTTGGTCATCGATGACACCGGCGTCACCGACGTAAGTCGCTTCCGCCGATTCCACCACCCCTGGGACGATGGCGTGCTCGGATGGGAGAGCGTGGGCGGCCACACCACAGTGGTGTTGCGCCTACCGGGAGAGACAAATCCGATATGGCTGCTTTCCGGATGGTGCCCCAATCGGCGCACCGCGGAAGCGGTGCTGGCCACGTTTGCCAACCAGGGATGGCCCGTGGAACACCACCGGAACTAAGAAGTTCAGGAAGCCTTGGCCTTGGCGGTCATGGTGAGCTTGTCGCCCAATTTAGGTACCCAGGTGACCGAGTTTCCGCTGATCTTGCCGTTGGCACTGATGACCTTGCCGGGAAACGTCATCTTGATCCGCATCTCGGGCTTGTACTTCTTCATGATGGCGTCGGTGGACTTGTCCTTGCCCGCTGGTGAGTTACCCGTCCCGAAGTCCACCTTGCCGGTGAACTCGTAGGTGTCCTTGACCTTGGTAAGCACAAAATCTTGGCCCGGCGCGGCGGTGCCCCCGCCTACACCGCCGGCGGCCTTGCCTGCAGATTTACTGAACTCACTCACCGGCATGTCCTTGTACGAAATGGCCACACCAGCCCAGCCATCCTTGCGATACGCCGTTTGGGTGACCTTGGCGCCCTTGGGCACATCTTTGGCCACGCCATCTTTTAGCATGCTCTTGATGAAGTCTTCGGGCTTCTGCTGCATCAGGGTGAGCATCTCCTCGTTGAGCGCCAACACAAAGGTGCCATCAACCTTTTCGTTCCTCCCTACTTTCATGTCCATGTCGATTTTGATGCAACCGCTGAGCCCCATGGCAACGGCCGCAGTGACAACGATCAGGGAGAGGGTCTTGGGGAAGTTCTGTCGCATCCAATGACTGTAGGGCGCACGCTGGTCGATGGGATGAGTCATACGAACCATTGCTCAAAACAGGGCCACTGGGGCCAACACCTTCGTCAACACCGCTGCTGGATCGATACCGAGAACTGAACTCAATACTGCGCTGTACACGGAGCGAAAATCCACGCTGAATTTCAGGTCGCCTTGATCAAGATCGGTGAGCAACGGCGGGTCGCCGTGAAATCCGCCTTTCACCTGGGGCCCGAGTACCAACACCGGGGCCGCCGTACCGTGATCGGTACCGTTGCTGGCATTGGCCGCTACTCGTCGGCCGAACTCGGAGTACACCATCACGGTGACCTTCTGGCCATTGGGAGTGGCCTCCATGGCATTGATGAATGACGTGAGTGCACCATCGAGCACACCCATCAAACGAGCATGCTGGTCCCGTTCGGCGGCATGAGTGTCAAAACCGCCAAGTGAGACGCCGAACACCCGGGTGGGCACTCCCGCTTTGATGAGCACCGCCACCTCATCGAGGTCACGCCGCAACCCACTGTTGGCCTCCCCGGCACCTGCCGCCACGGCGCCGCCCTCGAGATTGGACGAGCCGCCGGCTGCCGCTGTTTGGGCGGCCAGCAGTGGTCCGAAGGATCGATTGACCCGCAACAGATCGCTGCCTGACGTGGTGATCCTGGTGGCCAGCGGTCCCAGTTCTGCCCCGGCACCGGACCGGTTGAGTTCGGAGAACACCGTTTCGATGGCGGTACCACCCGGCAGCCCAATCTTGCCCGGGTTGAGTGCCGCCCCAGACCCCTTGGTGGCACCCATCGCCCGAGGCAGCGATGACCCGATGTTGACCATACGCAAGGGATCGGGGCCGGTGGCATCGAGCCATCTTCCCAACCATCCAGTGGGTACGAACGAATCGGGCGCTGCCGTTTGCCAGATGTCCATCGACCGGAAATGGCTACGACTGGGATTGGGGTACCCAACACCGCGCACGATGCCCAGCCTGCCCTTGTCCCACAATCCGCGTAGGCCTCCGAGACTGGGGTGTAGGCCGAACATGTCGTCAAGCTTGAGCACTTGGTCTGCTTGGTAGGCCAGTTCCGCCCGACCGGCCAGATAGGCGCTGTCGGCGTATGGCACCACCATGTTCAGCCCGTCGTTGCCGCCGTACAACGTCACTAAGATCAAGATGCCGTCACCGTTGGCGGCTGGAATGGCCGTGGGCCGCGCCGCAGTCGCGGTGTGAGGGGCGAGCTCGCCAGCCCAGGCCGGGGCACCCGAAACCGCCAGGGCGGTGGTGCCAGCACCGACCGCTGCAATGAACTGACGGCGGGTGAGGCCACCAACAATGTCAGGAGTTGTGCTCATGGTGCGCTCGTCTCAGTTGAGGACGTACTCGGGGCTCACCAATGCAACGGTGAGCTGATTCTTGGGGTTCGACGCTTTGGTCAACGCCGATGTTGTGGCCGCCGTCCACCCGTCGAGGCCTAGCCGTTGGGCCAACGCATCGGCGCGACCGTTGGCAGGCACGCCGATGAGCCAGTCCAGCGTGGCCATTGCTGCGATGCCCTGGGCGAATCTCAACCGGGCCAAGCTGGTGGCGGTGGAAATCCAGTAGCCGTTCTGTGGCCAACCGCCCACGCTGGGAGGAGCAAAGGGTTCTTGATTCAATGCCGTCAGCGCGCCCTCCACCCTGGCTCGATCCAAATAACTGGGCTGCAGACCCAGTGCTCGAAGCGTGCCAACCACATACTCCACGGGTTGCTTCACCAAGCCTTGTCTGGCTTGAACGGACAGGAACTGGGGATGCATGAACACGGCGCGAGCCAACTTGGTGATATCCAGATCGGCGGCAAAGCCGGGCGCCAAGTCATTGACAATTGGATCATCTGGTTTCACCGGCCAGGCGAATTGACTCCACATCTTGGCGGAGATGAAACGCGCCAGCGCAGGCTGATGACAGAGCAACGTGATGACCTGCTCACCGGTGGTGGCCGTGGTCCCCAACAAGCTCTTGACCCCGGAATCGGCCTGGTTGGGCTTCACCGAGAATCCGGCGGTCCGGCTGAACTTCCATCCGGTGAAGGCCCGTGCTGCTTCACGAACATCGGCGTCGGTGTAGTTGCCGATGCCAATGGTGAACAGCTCCATCAACTCACGAGCAAAGTTTTCGTTGGGTTTGCCCTTGTTGTTGGAGTTGGAATCCAGCCACATCATCATTGCCCCGTCCTTGGCCAGGGCCTGTGTGAGGGTCTCGAAACTGCCCGCACCCAGCGTTCGCATGGTGACGTTCTGGTCGAACATCAGCTTGGCCGGATGCACCTTGTCGATAGACGTGGCGAAGTGGCTATGCCAGAACCAGGTGAGCTTTTCGCGCAGTGGCGATCGGCTGAGCGTCATGCGATCCAGCCACCAACCGGTGATGGCATCACGTTCAGCGCGATTCTGTTGTTGGCGTAGCTTGCGTTCTTCCACCGTCACGGCTTCGGGATACTCGGGCACCAAGCCAGGGGCCACAATGGCCGCCACCCCTGCATCTGGTTTGGTCTGATCGAGCAGTTGCTCCACCGCTGCGCCATATCCGAGGGGGATCAGTGCCTGGAGTTCGTCATAGCGCGCACCAAATCCCGCCCGACGGTGGAGGTGAGCCAGCTGGGACATCAGCACGTCTGTCACCCCATCAGAAGACGCCTCCGATGTAATGGTGATGTGAGTGACGAATGATCAATTCTGGGCGGGAACCAGACCAGCCGGGATGTCCACGTAGCGAGATCGCAGCCACTCCCCCAGACCCTTGGCCTGACCGTCCATTCGGGTGGAGGCGGCCACTCCTTCCTCCAGCAGACCCA